>CAYJEP010000001.1:0-17933 GCA_964369555.1 uncultured Muribaculaceae bacterium
CACTTCACCAAAAATACCTCTAGTTTTTTTATCAGTTAAAACATTTTGTAGTGAGATTATATCACCAGATAAAGTATCAATTTTCTTTTGAGCCTCATCAATTTTTGATAATCTTTCTAAAACTGAAGCAAATGTTTTATTTGTTTTTTCAAAATTTTCATCTAATCTTTCATTTACTTTTTCACTAATTAATCTTAAACGATACTCTAATTTTTCATTTAGTTTATTAAAATCTTCATTTAAATCTCTTGAAAAAGAAGACTTAAATTCTCCTATTTCTTTTACTAATCCTGTTTCTAGTTTACCCAGTTTTTCATACATATTACCATCATTGTTTTTAGTTAATAAAATTATTAAAAAAACAATTACAATAACAAGTAATACTATTATTACAATCTCCATATAATCACCTATTAAAATTATATCACGTATGAATATATAAGTATATAAAAAAAAGCATTGCTGCTTAATTTAAAATTAAATTTATTAAATATAAACCTATGAATACAAAGCCTATTATTGAAATGTAAGTAATTCCCATCTTATCATCTTCAACTTTATCTACATTTTTAATAGAATGATATAAAGTCACTATTGATAACAAATTACCTAAAATTAAAACAATAGTAGCTATTTCAAAAGAAACAAAATATAAAATCATTGAGACTAATATTGTTACCGTTGAAATAACAGAAACAACACCAATCATAGCAGTATTTCTTTTATAAGTAGTTGGTACTTTAAAGATTTTATTAACAACCACAAATGTTCCAAGTACTAATAATAAATAATATAAAATAGAATAAAGCGCTCCATTAATAAATACCTCTAATTTATCAATTTCAACAACAGTGAATAATCCCATTGAAAATGCTTTAGTTACATTTTCTGCAATCATTATAGCAAATATCCCTTGTACTAAAGCACATATACCAATTAATATTAATCCTAAGTTAAAATTATTTGATTTAGAATACTTAGTAATAGTTGAAATAGGTTTAACAAAAATATTCACTATAATATCTTTTAAGCTTTCAACAATTTCATTTTTACTAGACTCTACTACAGCTTTTGTAGTTTTCTTAGTACAATCACAAACGATTCCTTCCTCTTGTTTTTTCCCACAATTTGTACAAAATTTAGACATAATCTCTCCTCCTAATATCTTGAAAAGTAATTAGTAACATCATCTATGCCACTAAATACATATTCCCCATTTTCATATTTTAGATAAATACTTTGACTTATATAATTTCTTGATAAAGAAACTTGTTGCTCTTCTCCCATTAAATCTACATAAGTAATTTCATAATCATAACTTACTCTAGCTACTACTTGAAGTTCATTTTCTTCTACATTAATTTCTGTTATTTTAATATCATCAAAATTAATTTTTGTTAATGGATAAACACCTTCTATAATATCATTATATAATTCTTTATAATCATCTTCAAATTCATCATTTGCAAATGGATACATACCTTTTATACTATCAAATTCTTTTTTCTCTATCATATTACTATAAAGTGTATTAAGTTCATTCAAAGTTACTTTTTCTATATTTTCTAAAACACTATCATCTACATCATATAAATTAAATGTAGTAGCATCATAATTATAACTAAATGTACTAAAACTATCATCAATAACAATTCCAAACGGATAAGTAATTTTAATATCATAAGAATCTATAAATAACTCTTCAATTAAATATATATTATTTGTTCCCTCTTTTAAATATGATGAATCCAATTTAAAACCATCAACTTCTATTATGGATCCCTCTTTAAATTCAATTTCAAAATCTTCTTTAATAAAAGATTCTTTTTTTATTTCAATTTTCCAGTTATCAAATATTAAGAATTTTTTACCATCCTGATATAATTTAACTAAAGAAGAAGTTTCATACTTTCCATCTTCATATATTTTATAAGTAATGATAGCGGTTTTATCTACCATTTCTATATTATCTAATTCATAAGTAAAGTTACCTTCCTCTGAATATTTTTCTTTAAATGTATCTTTAGAAGTAAAAGCACTCTCTTCTATACCGTATATTTCATATACTTTATCAATATCCTCATTTACTAAGGCATCCATATATTCGTTAGCAACATTTAAAGGAGAAAACATTTTACTCCCTACATAATAAAATCCAACTAATAACATTACTATAATAATTGAAGCTATCACAAATTTATTTGATATTACCTTTATAAACTTAGTAAATACTATTTTTTCATTTTTTATTTTATAAGGTGTCCCACAATTAGAACAAAATTTACCACCGTCATTTTTATGACCACACTCACCACAATACATACTTATACCGCCTTAATCAAATATTTTTTCTACTTCTTGAAGTTCATAATTATTTAAATCTACTGTTGCCTTTTCAATTATAAAATTTTCTTCTAGTACTCCCATATATGCATCTGCCACTACAGCATCAGTTTTTAGCTTTTCAATTACATCCATACCCTCTATTACAATTCCAAATGAAGCATATGCACCATCTAAACTAGTAGCGTCACCTAACATTATAAAAAATTGACTACCACCTGAATCGTAATCGATACTTCTAGCCATAGAAATAACACCTGTAGTATGACTTAATGTATTAGTAAATCCATTTACATCAAATTCACCTGGGATACTATATCCAGGACCACCTGTTCCTGTTCCAGTTGGATCCCCACCTTGTAAAACAAATTCTTTATCTAATCTATGAATAGTATTATCATCATAAAAACCAGTACCAACTAATTCAATAAAGTTATTAACAGTATTAGGAGCTATATCAGGATATAACTCAACTACTATATCACCGTAATCTTTTATACTTAAACTAACTACTGGATTATCTAATTCATAAGATAATTCCATTTCATTTTTTAACATTTCTTTTTCATTTGAACAACCTACTAATAAAAATAAGCAAGCTAATATTATTTTTTTCATCTAATCACCATTTTAATTATACAACATTTTTTAAATAAAATAAATATTTATAAAGATTTAATAAAAAACGAGAGCTTTCGCTCTCTTCAGGGGGTTGGGACGAATCAACTCACATTAAGCCGTAAGAGATTCGGCGTATTACCTACGCATTATAAGTATACTCTAAAAATTTTAAAAAGTCAACTCAGGTTATTTAAAGGTTTTAATACTTCTAATAACTGTGGATAATCATTTATTTTAGGTAAAACTTCCTCACTATCTGATTTAGCTTTTAATAAAATATCATAATCCTTTTTCAAATCCGATAATTTAAATTCCATATCTCCACTTTGTTTTATACCAAATAATTCACCACTACCTCTTAATTTAAAGTCGTATTCACTAACTTTAAATCCATCATTAGTTTTCACTAAAACATTTAATCTAGAAGCTTCTACATCGCTTAATAAAATAAAATAAGATTGTAAACTATTTCTTCCTATTCTACCTCGTAATTGATGAAGAGCAGATAATCCAAATCTATAACTATCAAATACAACCATACAAGTAGCATTCATAACATCTACACCTACTTCAATAACTGTAGTACTAATTAGAATTTGGATTTCATTATTTTTAAATTGAGTCATTACTGACTCTTTTTCTTTACTGCTTAATTTACCGTGCATAATACCAGTTTTACATACTTTACCAAAAGCTAAATTCATTTTATCTTGTAATTTTATTACGTTTTCAAGACTACTATTTTCACTTTCTTCAATTAAAGGAGCTACTACATATACTTGATGATTTTTTTTGATTTCTTCATATATAATTTTTAAAACATCTTTGATCTCATCATTTTTCTTTACATATGTAATAATTTCTTTTCTACCAGCGGGTTTAGTTTTAATACTAGATATATCCATATCTCCAAATAATGTAATAGCGTATGTTCTTGGAATCGGAGTAGCGCTCATGTATAATACATCCGGTAAAATACCTTTATTTTGTAAACTATTCCTTTGATTCACACCAAATCTGTGTTGTTCATCAGTAATAACTAATCCTAAGTTATTATAAGTAACATTTTCACTAATTAAAGCATGTGTTCCTATTACAACAGAACATCCACTTTTAATAGATTCAATTATTTTTTTACCTTTATTTTTCCCTGTTAGTAATACAACTGATATATCAGGAAATAACTTTTTAAAATTTAAATAGTGTTGCTCTGCTAAAATTTCTGTTGGAGCCATTAAAGCTCCTTGCATTCCAGATAAAAAATTAATATATAAAGCTAAAAATGATACTATAGTTTTACCAGACCCTACATCTCCTTGTAATAATCGATTCATTCTTTTCCCACTAGTTAAATCTTTAAAAATATCTTCAATAGAAGTTATTTGGTCTTCAGTTAACTTAAAAGGTAATTTAGATATTTTATCACTTATTAATTTATAAGAAACGTCTCTTTTAAATGAATTCCTTTTTTTATTTAGTTTTAAAAAATTCATCTTCAACATAAAAATAAATAATTCTTCGTATTTTAGTTTTTCCAAAGCTAAATTAATTTGACTTAAACTGCTTGGGTTATGTATATATGAAAGAGCAGTATCTTTATTTCTAAACTGATATTTGTCATTTATATATTGGGGTAAAACTTCTTTCACTTCATACTTAACACTATTAATCAACGTGTTGATTTTACTAGAATTTAATGCAGCGGTCGCGTGATAAATGGGTTCGTACTTAATCATATTACCTATTAATCCAAATCTTATTTCTGAAACTAATATCGTATTATTTTTTTTACTATATTTTCCAATCACAGTGACTTTACTTCCAGCTACTAGTTTGTTTTTTAAATATCCACGATTAAATAAAACTACATTAACTATAGTATTATTAGTTTCAATTTGAAAACTCATTTTATCTTTAACTGATTTTAGATAAGATATTATTGCACTATTAACAATAATACCATCCGTTATAACTTTTTGACCATCTAGCAGTTCAGTCTTTTTAATAACCTCATAACGATATGGATAGTGAGTTTTTAAATCTTCAATATTATTTATCCCTAATTTAAATAATTCATTTAATATTTTAGGACCAATACCTTTTATTTTTTCTAATTCCATAAACCCTCCTATTAGTTATATAGACCAAAAATTTATATTTTCCTTTAAAAAAAGATCAAAATGATCTAAATTTTTAAATGTTTTCTAACTGCGAATAGTGAACCAATCATACCAACAGTTGCTCCAATCCCTAATAACAATAGAGCAATATAGATAGAAAATGGATAAGGTTCAATCAATTGTAAGAAAGATGCTGTATTTTGAGTACTAAAAATAACAAATAATTCTTCATACCCAATAATAGTTGCAATAATAGGAACTATAGATCCAAATATCCCTAAAAATAACCCTTCAATTATAAATGGGATTTTAATATTAGTATTAGAAGCTCCAACTAAACGCATAATTTCAATTTCACGTTTTCTTGAAAAGATAGTCACCTTAATAGTGTTAGTAATTAAAAATGCTGTAATTAATATCAAAGCAAGCACTAACCACATACTAACAGATCGAATAGTTTCAAATGTTCCAATTAGTTGTTCAACTAATCCTTCTCCATATTTAACTGTGTCGATATCTGCTATTTCCTCTATTTCTAAAGCAACATCTGACATATAATTAACATCAGTTACTTTAATGTGAATAGCATCTAATAATGGATTTTCTTCTCTAGTATCATATTTAGCTAATAAATTATTATATGCTTCACTACTAGCCATTAAATCATCTCTGATATCCATTTTATCAATAATTTCATAACTAGCTATATTATCAATACTCTTAATTTGAGTTTCAACATAATCAAGTCCTTCTAGAGAAATTTCTCTATCAACAAACGCTACAATAGTTAAATCTTTTTCTACTTCTTTTGTAAAATTGTTTAAGTTAAACGATAATACTATTGTTACAGAAACTAATAATAAAGTAATTATTATACAAATAATAGAAGCTAGAGAAAGAGAAAAATTTCTAAAAACGCTTTTAAAAGAATCTCTAATACTTCTGAAAAAAATTCTAAATATTCTCATCTTTATATTCTCCTTCTTTATAGTCTTTAATCACTCTACCAGCATCTAGTAGAATTACTCTTTTTTTAAGTTTTCTTACTACTTCTTTATCATGTGTTACCATAACAATAGTAGTACCTAATCCATTAATCTCATTTAAAACATTCATAATTTCCATACTCGTATTTTCATCTAAATTACCAGTTGGTTCATCACATATTAATAATTTTGGACCATTAACAATAGCCCTAGCTATTGCTATCCTTTGTTGCTCCCCACCAGATAGTTGATCAGGATAACTTTTAGCTTTGCTTTTTAATCCTACTAAATCTAAAGCCTTTAAAACTTTATCGTGCACTTCATTCTTAGGAAATCCAAATATTTCTAGTGCGAACGCTACATTTTCATAGGCAGTCGATTTTGGTAATAATTTAAAATCTTGAAAAACAACACCTATCTTTCTTCTTAGTTTATACACTTTTCCGTTTCTTAATTTACCAACATTAATACCACCTATATTGATAATACCATCCGTAGGTTTTTCCTCACGGTAAAGCATTTTAATTAAAGTAGATTTCCCACATCCAGTAGACCCAATAACAAACACAAACTCACCTTTATTAATATCTAAACTAATATCATGAACAGCTGTTACCCCGGTTTTATATGTTTTCTTTACATTTTTAATTTTAATTAAACTCATATATACACCCCTTTACTTATTTCCTATTACTTCATAAACATCTGAAACTAATATTAATGCATTACTATCAATTGATAGTACTCCTTGTTTTACTTTTATATATTCTTTAGTCGGTACAACACACATAATTATATCAACTTTATTACCAGTATAACCACCTAAAGCATTAGTCACTGTCACACCATGACTTAGTTCCTTTAATAAAAATTCTTTAACATCTTCTTGATTTTCTGTTATAATATTAAAGTTTTTAGATTGGGATATCCCAATCATAACTTTATCAACTACTATACTCATTATATAAACAACTATTAAAGAATATATAACTGAGGTAATACCAAAAGTTAAAAATCCTAAAGAAATAATAGTACCATTACTAATTACCATACTAGTACCAATTGGTCTTTTAATTAATTTAGATATAATTTGATTTATTATATCACTACCACCAGTTGAATATTCGAACTTATAAATAAGACCAGATCCAAACCCCATTAAAGCACCACCAAATACCACTAAGATAATAGTATCGATAGATGATAAATCAATATATTGGTTTAAATAAGAAGTAACACTAATTAAACCAGGATAAAGAAGTGAACCTATTATCGACCTCTTAGTAGATTTCCAACCTAATATAATTAAACTCAATATAACTAAAATTACAAAACCACCATACATAAATACCACTGGCTCAATACCAAAAATTTGATGAACTATTAATGATAAACCGCTAAACCCAACCGTGATATCATTAGGTAAGAAGAAAATATTAAATGCAATCGCACAAATAGTAGCACCAAGCAATAACATAGCAAAATCAATCAAGCTACTCTTTTTAACTTTATAAACTTCTTTTTTTAAAATGCTCATTTTAAACTCCTTAAACAACTATTTATAAATAAATCTATATCACCGTCTAATACTTTTAAAACATTACTAGTTTCAGTATTAGTTCTATGATCTTTAACTAAAGAATAAGGATGCATAACATAACTTCTGATTTGAGAACCAAAATTTATATCACTCTGACTTCCTTTTAAATCTTTTAGCTGTTGATTTTTTTTCTCAACTTCCAATAAATATAATTTATTTATTAAAATTTCCATGGCTTTTTCTTTGTTTTTTATTTGACTTCTTTCATTTTGACAAGTAACTACTACCTTAGTTGGTAAGTGTGTAATTCTAACAGCAGAATCTGTTGTATTAACACTTTGACCACCAGCTCCACTACTTCTATATACATCTACTTTTAAATCACTATCTTTAATATCAACATTAATAGTTTTAACATCTATATAAGGAATGATATCAACAGAAGCAAATGATGTATGCCTTCTAGAATTTGAATCAAAAGGAGAAATTCTAACTAATCTATGAACACCTTTCTCATTTTTTAAATACCCAAAAGAATTATACCCTTTTATCAATAACGTAGCTGATTTAATTCCAGCTTCTTCACCTTTTTGATAATCTAGTATCTCGTATTTGTAACCTTTACTATCACACCATCTAGTATATAACCTATATAGCATTAAAGCCCAATCACAAGATTCAGTACCACCCGCTCCAGGATGAATTTCTAAAATAGAGTTTCCTGAATCATATTCACCTGATAATAAAACATCTAATTCTAAAGTTTCTAACTTCTTTTTAATTACACTATATTCAGATATTAATAATTCTTTAATTTCTAAATCATCCAAAAAAGAAAGCATTTCTAAATCGTAACTATTTTCAATTTCAATTAATCTTGAAGTTGTTTTTTTTAAGTTTGATAACTCATCAATTAAATTATAGTCTTGATTATTCCAAAAATCAGGATTATTTATAATTTCTTCCAATTCACTAATTCTTTTTAATTTAACATCAAAGTCAAAGAACCCTCCCAAGTTCTTTTACTTTTTTATCTATTTCTTTATATATATTAATAATGTCGCTATTCTCCATATACTCACCTATTTCCATATCCATTTTAACACACTTTAGCTATTAAGTAAACCTTATCAACTGTGGATAATTGATTGACTATTAGATCAATGCGTGGTACAATGAAATTGAAAATGATTTTCAAATTGGAGGAACTATGAATAGAAATTTGTATAAAACTAAGCAAAAAGAATATGTGTTGAATTTTTTTAAAAATAATCCTGGAACTTTATATAAAGCTAAAGATGTTTATAATGAACTAAATAAAAAACATCAAGCTATAGGTATAACTACTATATATAGAACTTTGGAGAGCCTTGTAGAAAACAACTCACTTTCAGTATCAAATAAAGAAACTGGAAAAGAATATATATTCTTACCCTGTTCAAATTCAACACACTTTCATTTAGTATGTGAATCATGTGGTTCGATTCTACATATAGATTGCGATTCATTAAACGTTTTAGTGAGCCACCTTTCAATTGATCATAATTTTTGTTTAAATACAAATAGTATTATTTTAAAAGGAGTGTGTAAAAAATGTATTTAAAAAAATTAATTCTTAGTATTCTTACTATCGCAACAGTACTTGTAGTTTCGGGGTGCAATACAAATGACAGCGAGGATTTAAGTATCGTTACTACTGTTTTTCCTTCATATGATTTTGTTAACAATATTACAAAAGGGGAAGCAGATATAGAACTTTTATTAAGTCCAGGAACTGATTTCCATTCTTTTGATCCTTCCCCAAAAGATATTATAGCAATAGAAAGTGCGGATATGTTTATATATATCGGAACTGAAACATGGGCAGAAACTATTTTAGATGGAATAGATACTAGTAACATGAAAGTTATTAGATTAATGGATTATGTAAAATTAGAACAAGAAATGATAGTAGAAGGTATGGAACATTCACATGACGATGAACATGATCATGAAGAAGAACATGACCACAGTGATGAACACACACATGATGATGAAGAACATATTCATGATGATGAAGAACATATTCATGATGAGGATTGTAATCATGATAATGAAGATAGCCAAACAGAAATTGATAATAGTTATTTAGCTATAAATGAGTTATCAGCATACGATGAACATGTATGGACATCGATAAATAACTCTATCCTTTTAATAAAAGCGATTACAAAAGAGTTAATTACTATTGATAGTGAACAAGAAGACTTTTATAATGATAATAGTAATGCATACATAAATAAACTTGAAGATTTAGATATTGATTTCAAAGAGTTAGTAGCTAACTCAACTAGAAATGAAATAGTAGTAGCAGATAAATTTCCATTTACTTACTTTGCTTTAGATTATGATTTAGATATAAATGCTGCGTTCACTGGATGTTCTACTGCTACTGAAGCTAAAGCATCAACAATAGCTTATTTAGTAAATAAAGTAGAAAATAATAATATACCTTATGTATTTTACATTGAATTATCAAATCAAATAGTTGCAAACTCAATCGTAGAAGAAACAGAGGCTGAAAAATTAGAACTACATTCAGCTCATAATTTGACTTTAGACGATTTTAACAGTGGAAAAACTTATTATGATTACATGTTAAACAATTACAATAATTTGAAAAAGGCTTTAAACTAATGAATTATATTAGTTTGAAAAATTTATCGCTTGGATATGGTTCTAGAAAAATCATCCACAATATATCTATAGATATAAATAAAGGCGAATATATTTATATAATTGGTGAGAACGGCGTTGGAAAAAGTACTTTGATTAAAGGGCTTACAGGTAGTTTAAAACCTTTAAGTGGAAAAATAGTATTTAATAAAAATATTAAAAATAGCGATATAGGATATTTGCCTCAAATTAGTACATCTATTCAAAATTTTCCTGCTTCTGTAAATGAAATTGTATTAACAGGTTGTTTAAATAACGAATTATTTTCATTTAAATACAAATCGGATAAACAGCAGTTAGTTAATAAAATATTAGGAAATTTAAACATTTTAGATTTGAAAAATAAAAGCTTCAAGGAATTGTCTGGAGGACAACAAAGAAGAGTGCTACTAGCAAGAGCAATGGTTTCATCTAAAAAAATATTGATATTAGACGAGCCAATAGCAGGTCTAGATCCAAAAGCTGCTAAAATATTTTATGATTTTTTAAAAGAAATAAATATTAATTATAATTTGACTATTATAATAGTTTCACACGATATGAAGGCAGCAAGTAACTATGCCGATAAAGTTCTACATTTACACGATGAAGGTTATTGCTATGGAAATGTAGAGGAATATAAAAAGAACATGATAAGTGAATACTTTATGAGTGAGGATATATAATATGGAAATTATTAATGATATGATAAATATGTTTTCTTACACTTTTATGCAAAGAGCTTTCATTGTAGGAATATTAGTATCGATTTGTAGTTCATTACTAGGAGTCAGTTTAGTATTAAAAAGATATTCTATGATAGGAGATGGATTATCTCATTCTGCATTTGGAGTTATGAGTGTGATAGCAGCAATTAACACAATTCCATTTTTTAACTTAGACCCTCTTTTATCTACTATGATAATTGTAATAGTAATAGCTTTCTTTTTACTAAAGATGAGTGATAATAGCAAAATAAATAGTGATTCTGCAATCGCATTGGTTTCTACGTTTTTCTTAACTTTAGGAATTATAGTAGTTTCATTTACAAACGGGTTAAATGCAGATGTTCATAGCATTTTATTCGGTAGTTTATTAGCACTTAGTTCTACAGATGTTATTACAACAACTATATTATCTTTAATAGTTATCGGTTTATTTATACTATTTTATAATAAAATATTTGCTATAACATTTGATGAAGGATTTGCTAAAGCAACAGGAATAAATGTTAACCTATATAAAATGATACTATCTATATTAACAGCTATAACAATAGTTATGGGTATGCAACTAATAGGGACTTTACTAATATCTAGTTTATTAATTATCCCAGCTCATGCTTCAATGAATTTATTTAAAACTTATAAATCTGTAATTATTTGTTCTTTTATAGTTTCAATAATAGGATTTTTAATAGGAATAACAACATCGTTCATTATTGGATTACCAACAGGAGCGACTATTGTTTGTGCAAATTTCTTAATACTATTTTTATTTCAAATAATTTCAAAAATTAAAAATAAGTAAGCAATAAAAAAGCATTCAAATTTAATTGAATGTTTTTGTTTTATTGGTTTTTAATTATCGTCGTTGTCGTCATCATCATTGTCATCATTATCATCGTTATCATCTTGATCATCGTTATCATCTTGATCATCGTTATCATCTTGATCATCATTATCATCTTGATCATCATTATCATCGTTATCATCTTGATCATCATTATCATCGTTATCATCTTGATCATCATTATCATCTTGGTCATCGTTATCGTCTTGATCAATTTCATCTGTTTCTATTTCAATGATTTCTCCAGTAATAGCATTAATATCATACTCATACTTCACTTCTGTATTTTCAAATTCTACTTCGTAAGTTAATACGTTTCCATCAAAATCTAATTCTATTTCGATTTCTTTCATATTAGAAGCACTAGTATTTAAATGATTTAAAGCGATTTCTAAAGCTTTATCTTCCCCGATATATTTACTTTGACTAGCATTTCCTTCTGTATCGATTTCAACATTATTTTTACCAGAACTTGCTAATAAATTTAATTCATTAGTTGATAACTTAGCTAAATCAGCAAATGTATAAGTATTATTAACTAATAAAATTTTACTAATTAATTCTGCTTTACCTTCAGAAATATTATACTCATCTGCTAAATCTTCTAAAACATCATCATCTTCTAAAATTTGTGTGATCAAAGAATAATTAATATCTTTAGCTGTTAATTCTTCTTTAATATTACCAGTCATTTCTTCTTTTACAGTATCAGCATTTTTACCATTTACTGTTATTAACACTGAATTCTTATCGTTACTAATATATCCTTCTGCTACTAGTTTTTCTAAAACTTTATCTGTAGCATCATCAAGGTCTTCACCATCTAATTTAAGATTTCCTAATAAATTTTTAGCATCATCATTTAAATAAGTTACATCCTTAACTATTCCTTTATCATTTAATCCAAATTCTAGTGATGGATTAACATCTAAAGTTACAGTCGTAACAACTCCATTACCTGTTGTTAATATAAAAGCAAAAGCTCCTACCGCTACTGCCGCTGTTGGCATCCATAATAATTTTTTCACATCTAATTTTTTCTTTTCTTTTTCCATTCTCAAAATATTCCCTTCATTGTTTTCGATTTTTTTTAAAATGGCGTTGAAATCAGATTTTATTAAACTATTTGTCATTTTATTAACATCGTTTTTTATACTCTTTTTCACTTATTCACCATCCTTATAAACTAAGCGAATTTTCTTAATCGCTCTGTGATATTTCGAGAGTACTGTGGATAATTTCAAATTCATTAAATCTGCAATTTCTCTAAATTTAAAATTATCAATGGTATTTAATATAAATATTTGACGCTCTTCATCTTCTAGTAATCCAATTATATTTTTTACTAATAGTTTATTAAACGCGTCATCATTTGAACCTATTACTTCTTCTATTTCAGTAATATCAAAGGTTTCTTTTCTTTTTTTACTCTTAATTTTATTTAAAGATAAGTTTTTAACAATCGTTAAAATCCATGCCATTGGTTTATTCCTAGGATTATAGTTTTTAGCATGTCTATTTATATTTATATAAGTATCTTGCATTACATCTTCAGCATCACTACAATTTTTTAAAATTGATAAAGCATATCTATAAACATAATTTCTAGTATAATTATATAAATCTTCTAACGCTATTAAATCATCATTGCCAATCTTAAAAATATAATTTTCAAGTTCTCTGTCATTTATATTGTCTTCCATTTTTACTCCTCTCACTAATACAACAACTCAACTACTTAATTTATTGCAAAGTTTTTAATTTTTTTTAATTATATCAAAAAAAGAACTATAAATATAGTCTATAGACACTCTTTCTTAGTAATCGAATAATAGATTAAATGTTTAGAAGAACCATCTTTATCTAATATTCTATTTTTTAAAATCCCATCTTTGATTAATCCTGCTTTAGCCATAACTCTCCCACTACCTTCATTATCTGAGTGGTGTTTTAAAAAAAGCACACGATAATCACACTCTATAAATAAAAACTCCATAAACAGTTTTAATGCTTCTGTAGCATATCCTTTATTCCAGGAATTACGACTATAACAATATCCTATTTCTCCTATATTATTCTTAACATCGTTTTCTACTATATCAATACTTCCTATTAATTCATTAGTGTCCTTAATAACTACAGCATATCTATAAGGATAATCTTTTTTATAATCCTCTTCCCACAGAGTTAAAATCATTTTAGTCTCTTCAATATCTTTATGTGTATCCCAAGGAAGATATTTAGTAACTAAATCATCACTTGTCCAATTTTTATACATTTCATCTGCATCATTAATTGAAAATTTTCTTAAAATTAATCTTTCGGATTCTAAATTTTTAAAATTTATATTTTTCATATATTTCTCCTTAAAAAACTATTATATCAAAAAAAGACATTAACTGTCTTTAAAATTTTTACTAAAAATTTCCTTAGTAGATTCTATTATTCCAAATCCTACCATTACAAATCCAAATATAAAGAATAACTCATTATACTTAAGCGGAATTAGTTCAAAAAAATCTGAAATAGGAGTCGTGAATACTAAAAATTGAATCCCCACTAAAACTATCATAGTAATATTCATATACATATTACTAAAAATATTCTTATTAATAACAGATTTAAATAAATTTTTAGATGATATTGCGTATACTAGTTCTAATGAAATTAAAGTTAAAAACGCAACAGTTGTTCCTTTTACATCACCAAAGTAATTAATTGTAATAAAATATGTAACTAAAACAATTATTGCCTTTAAAATTGAAGTAAATATAATTTTAGAAGTTAAGAATGGAGTTAATAAATTATTAGTATTTTTTCTTGCTTCTTTTTTCATTATATCTTTATCATTCTTTTCAAAAGCTAACGCAATAGCAGGCAATGAATCAGTTACTAGATTAATATAAAGTAAATGAATTGGTAAAAATATTGTTGTATTAAATAACATTGCTACAAATACTATAATAATTTCAGCTATATTAGCAGTTAATAAATATGAAATGGATTTTCTAATATTTTCAAATATATTTCTACCTTCTTCAACTGCTACTATAATAGTTTCAAAACTATCATCCATTAAAACTATATCAGAAACGTTTTTAGAAACTTCTGTACCAGTTATCCCCATACCTATACCAACATCAGATTTTTTCAAAGCTGGTGCGTCATTCACTCCATCACCAGTCATTGCAACCACTTGACCGTTTTTTTGCCAAGCATTAACAATTCTTAACTTATGTTCAGGAGTTACTCTAGCATATACTGAATATTCATGCACAGTTTTTTCTAATTCTAAATCACTAATTTTATCTAAATCTTTACCCTCTATCGATTTACAATCTTTTTTAAATATACCTACTTCTTTTGCAATTGCAATTGCAGTATTTATATTATCACCTGTAATCATTATAGGTTTCATTCCTGCTTGATAACAAAGATTAATAGATTCTTTTACATTATCTCTAGGAGGATCTATCATACCTACTAAACCTACAAAAACAAGTTCAGATTCAGCTTCTTTCATTTTATAATTTTTCTTATCCTCTATTTTTTTATAAGCTAAACCTAAAACCCTTAAAGCATTATTAGACATCTCAAGTTCATTAGCTAATATTAAATCTAAATGCTTATTAGTTAATTTAACTTCTTTACCATTAAGATAATATTTTTGACATTTGCTAATCAAATATTCTAAACTTCCCTTTACATATACAAAATTACTAGTATCTTCTTGATAAATAGTAGACATTAATTTTCGATCAGAATCAAAAGGAAATTCATAAATTCTCTTTCCTTTATAATTTTCGATTATGTTACTTTTTTCAGCGTATTTATATAGCGCTATTTCAGTTGGGTCGCCAATATAATCATCTTGTTTAACAACGTCATTACACAAAAACATTACTTTATTAATTAAATCATCATTTGTATTTTCAATTAATTCGTTATTAATAAATATTTTTCTAACTTCCATTTTATTTTTAGTAATTGTACCAGTCTTATCACTACAAATAATCTGAGTACTACCTAAAGTTTCTACCGAAGATATTTTTCTTACTATAGCTCTTTTTTTAGCTAATTTAGTCATACCTAAAGATAATATAATTGTTATTACAGCAGGTAATCCTTCAGGTATTGCTGCTACAGCTAATGAAATAGCAATTATAAATACATGTAACAAATCATTTCCTTGCAGTATTCCTATAACAATCATTATTAAAATTATTATTCCAACTATTATAGATAATACCTTACTAATATTATTAATTTTCTTTTGTAAAGGTGTCTCACTATCCACAGTTTTAGATAATGTATCGGCAATCTTTCCAATTTCCGTATCAACACCTACACCAGTAACTACTGCTTCACATTTACCATAAACAACATTACTACTTGAATAAATCATATTTACTCTTTCGTTTATAACAACATCCTCTTTTATATTTATGCATTTTTTTTCTACAGCACCTGATTCTCCTGTTAATGAAGCTTCCTCAACTTTTAAAGAAGCTTCCCAAATAATTCTAGCATCAGCAGGAACATAATCACCTGCCTCTAAAATTAAAATATCCCCAGGAGTTACATTCTCAATTGATATGATTTCTATCTTCCCATCACGCTTCACTTTAACATCAGGAACAGATACTTTTTTTAATTCTTCAATTGCCTTATCAGCCTTTGCTTCCTGCACATATCCCATTACAGCATTTAAAAAAACTATTCCAAGTATAATAAAACCCTCAACTAAAGATTCTCCTTCCATAAAAGCCGTTATAAATGAAATAACAGCAGCTATTATCAAAATTATAACCATTAAATTTTTAAATTGTTCTAAAAATTTAATTAAGTTAGATTTTTTCTTAACTGTATTTAAAACATTCTTGCCATATATACCTAATCTTTTGTTAGCTTCTTCACTACTTATCCCTTCTTTAGAAGTTTTTATATCTAAAAATACTTCCTTAACAGACATTTTATAAAATTCTTTCATATCTATCCTCCATAAATATTATAACAAATTTATTTAAAAATGTATAAAAAAAGTGTAGAATTACTCTACACTTTCAGGCATTAAATCAAAATGCTTAATTAAAATAGTTAATATATTTTTATCTTCTACCTCTTTCAAAAAGGTGTCCTCTGCAGAAACTATCTCTTTAACAAACTTAAATTCGTTAAGAATATCTGTTTCTTCATCGTTAATCTTTGAAAGTAAATAATATGTTTCCCCTTTATAAACAGCTTGCTTTACAACAATATACTTACTATTATCTGCAAGTGTAAATATTTTACTTATTTTATTTTCCATGATTCTCCTTTTATGCTTATTTTATTGTCATAGGTGTAGTGTCTTTACCTATCTCATATACATCATCTTTATTACTAGATTTTTCAGTTAGATTAAAACCGATACTTTCATAATAAATATCTTTAATCTGGTCTGCTGATAGTTTTTCTCCAAAAGAGCGATTTGCTATTCTTAAGGCTTCTTCATCAGTAAAATCTTTGGAATTTTCAAAGAAATCTTTCAATTCGTTTACGGCAGTCGAATCAGATGTATCCACACCAAATGCTTCCAACTCTTCATCTGTTAAAGACTGATTACTATCACTTTTATCAACTGTAACATCTACACTACCGTTTGTATTTGGCTTTACAGCTAGAATACTATCATTTTCTTCTGACACATCAGTTTTGTCAGAGGTAACTTTATCTCCATCTTTTCCAAATACACCCAAAGCGGTATCTGTAGGATCATTTGTTTTATCCTCAGGATTCACGATTGTAATCTCTACTTTCTCTGAATCTGATCCTGATCCCGAATCTGAACCTGATCCCGATCCCGAATCTGAACCTGATCCCGAATCTGATCCTGATCCCGAATCTGAACCTGAATCTGAACCCGAACCTGAATCTGTTCCTGGTATTGGTGGTATTTTCCCATCTTCTGGACCTGTTGGCTCTAGAATTTCTGGTTTTGGAACATCTGGAGTTGTTGTTTCTGGATTTGTTGCTTCTGGATTTGTTGCTTCTGGATTTGTTGCTTCTGGATTTGTT
>CAYJEP010000001.1:18033-53954 GCA_964369555.1 uncultured Muribaculaceae bacterium
TGGATTTGTTGCTTCTGGATTTGTTGCTTCTGGATTTGTTGCTTCTGGATTTGTTGCTTCTGGATTGTGATTACTCACATTCCCTAATTCATTATTTTCCCAATCTGTTTCTTCTTCAAAAACCAAGTTGTCCTCAACTGTGCTACTAGAATTATATTGTTCTTCTTTTCCACTTGAAATACTACTATTGAATTCTTTTCCAAATTCAGTATTTTTAAACTGATCTCTAGTAACTACACGCGGAAACACTGCAGCCCCAGCAACAGTTAACAGTACAGCTCCAGCAAGAAACTTTTCATGATTCTTAGCAAAAAATTCCTTTATTTCACTCAAACTCCCCAATAGTAATTTATCACGTTTTGATTCATCAGCGTTTTTTTCTTTAATTATTTTTATTAGTGAACGTTTTTGAGCTTCTTCTATTTGTTGTCTTAAAAGCATTGCTGTTTTAAAATTATTATTTATTTCAATTTGTTTTAGTTCTTCTTTAGTTTTAGCTTTTATTGGAACAGGTATATCTCTTTCTTTTTCAGAAGTATTTATTTTTTGCTTTGTTGTGCTTATAACCGTTTTTAACTCTTCACTAAGATTATAACTCAGAACTAATTTATGATAATTTAAATAGTCTAGTTTTTTACTAAGATCTGCTTTAATTAACTCTAATTCCATTTTTTTAACAAATTTAATTGCATTTAAACTGTTATTTAGTTCTTCCCTTTCAGCTTTTACTTTTGCTTTTGTAGGTTTTAACTTCGAAGTCAGTTTAGAAAACATAGTTTGTTTACTTTTTGGAGTATTAATCAATGTAGCAAAACGTATTTTAGCCATATTAATTTTTACAATATCTTCATCTGTTAATTGGCCTTTGTAAGTTTCCCCGACATCATCAAGCCAACTAATTATTTGTTCCCCTGATTTTTCTATATCTTCATTACTTTCAATATTAGTTTTTAATCTTTTTTCTAATATTTTCATAGTATTATTTAATTGAGTGTTATTGATGTCCTCTTGTGCTGCATATTCTTCGATTTTAGCATAAAATTCATCTACTACCGAATTATCAGTTACAACATCAAATTTCAAAAGTACAGATGCTGTATCAATTTTAGATGTAAGTGATGCAATGCTAGAACTTAACTCTTTATCTATTTCTACTTTTTCTTCATCAGATAATCCTTCTATTTTCAATTGATCAGAAATTATCTGATTAGCATTCTTAGAAAATTCAATTTCTGAAATCTCACCTTTTGCTAATTTTTGTTGTTGATTTTTAAGTAGCTCACTGAAATCATTATAATTTATATTTTTAAAGTAAAGATCTGTAATCAATTTTTCTGTTTCTGGTTTTGGAGCTAACGATTTACTTTTTTCGTCTGAATAATCAGATAAAATTTCAGTAAGTTGATTTGCAACATTATCTAAGTCATTCATTCCTTTATTTTCAGCTGCCACATTTTGATTTAATTCATTTAATTTTTTTTGATTCTCAGTTATTTGTTTATCAATTTCATCTATTCCAGTAGTGAATGATTCTATTAACGGTTGCATTTTACTTATCATTTCACTGTTTTTTTCTGATTCTTTGCTTAAATCACTCATTATTTTTAAAAATGCTGCCAATTTAGCTTTAAAACCATCATTTGATGCTGTTAATCTATTTATATTTTCAGTTAAATTATTTTTTTCAGTTTCTTTAATAATTTCACTATTGCTAATCGATAGTATACTCTTACGTTTTCCAGTATTCTTTGGTTTATTTATCTTGATAGGTGTTAAGACTACTTTTCTAGTTTTAGCGGTCATATCATCTATTGGTACAGTATTTAATAATTCAGTTACAACTTGCGGCGTTATTTCATTATTATTCATTTTCCTCTACTCCTTTACGTTTCTATATTGCATTTTATATTCATATTTTATTTTTTCTACATCTAGTATATCGCTTAAACTTCTCACATCATATTTAAGCTCATGAAAAGCTTCAAACAATTCTTCCTCTGTTACATATCCAGGTGTGATGGTTACCCATTCAGAGAATGTTGGATTGTCTGTATTTTCTTCTATACGATAGTATTTGTATACAGTACTTTTTGTTACTTCATCTTTTAAAGCACCTGAAACAGGTTGTTCCGTATAATAGGTGTTTTCATTAGATGATGTTGTGGATTTACTAGGATAATAACTCTTATAAGTTTCTTTATTGTACCATTGCCAAGTTTTATCAGTATAATTATAACCTTTTTTATTTTCACAAGTTATTTCTTGAAAACCAATGTCAGTTGGACAAGCACTTGTACTCCAATCAGTATACTCTTGACAAACTGTTCCCTCTGGAACTCCACCAGAATCTATACTATTACATACATGAATCACACCTCTGTAAATATAAAAATCATCTGTTCTATCATAACATGGAACTTCGCTTACAATTACTTCTACAACACCAGTTGCACCACAAGCGTATGCTTTTTTAGCTGTAGTTTGATATCTATACATATTAACTTCTTCAATTGTTCTATAACTAGCTGATGCTGGTTTAGTTTCTGAAAAATTAGTTACTGAAGATTGACTTCCTTGATATGCATACCCAGCCGGTTGTACTGAAACATATTGACCATTATTATAATAAACATTTTTTGTTTCATTTGTATACCACTTATAACCAGTTGATTCATCTTCCGTATAAGTATATCCTTCTTCAGGCGATGAAACATAATACTCATCTACTTCATTTATATCAGTTTCATCAGCTGGATAATAATACTTAGTCCCTTCGTTTAATTCAAAACCTTGGAATAAAAATCTAACATCTGATTCGCCTTCTATTAAATCATCCCCATCAGTCCATTCATCAAATTCTGTTGTTTCATCTTCACAAGATAAAATAGGTGTATAGTGATAACTTCCATTGTCTAAATAACACACTTTTACCAACGTATCTTCATCACACGAACTATAAGCTGATTCTAATAATAAACCTTCTTCAACCAATTCGTTAGCAGTTACACTAACACATTCTCCAACATTTTCTGGTAATCTAGATGTATCTTCTGCATAATACTCCTTACCAGCTTCTAGCAAATCATCCTTTAAAGAACCATTACCACAAAATCTTAGCAATAGTAAAATTACTACCACTATAACCACAATAAAAATCACACTTAAAAATAATTTTAACCATGGAAACTCTTTTTTTTCTACTTCATATTCATAATCATCATAATTATCCATAATCCACCTCTTTTATTATAATATCATTTTTTGAGCTAATTTACAATATTTCCCAACTAAAAAACAGTACATTTTATATACTGTCTTCTAATATAACTTCAATATTAATGATTTTCCCATCGCGCTCTACTTCAAAAGTAATCTTATCGCCTATTTGATACTGGTATAATTTATATTTTAAATGAGTTCCATCTACAATTTCAACACCATCTATTTTTAATATAACATCCTTATATTGTAATCCATAAGTTTCTGCTACAGAGCCTCTTTCTACACTAACAACCACAACTCCATTACTATAAATTTTATCTAATACAATTTTATTATAGTTAAGAGCATAATCATCGTTCGCATCAACGAAACTCACTCCTAGATAAGGTCTTTCTATAGCTTCACCTTCTTCTAATCTATCTATCACTGAAGTAGCCATTTCAATTGGAATAGCAAACCCCATACCTTCAATATCATCTTCTACAAGTTTTAAAGTATTAATACCAATTACTTCACCATTAATATTAACTAATGGCCCACCACTATTACCAGGATTTATAGCAGTATTAGTTTGTAAAACATCCATTAAAAACGAACCACCATCACTAGATTCAACTTCAACTTGTCTATCTAAACCAGATATAATTCCTTTAGTAACAGTACCTCTATACTCTAAAGAAATTGGAGTTCCAACTGCAAATACAGTATCACCTATCTCAACTGCTGTACTATCGCCAAAACTAACCAATAATGGAACATATTCGCGACTAACCCTTAAAACAGCTAAATCTATCATTTCATCACTACCCATTAATGTAGCCTCAAATTTCTCACCATCATTATTTGAAACTTCTATTTTTCTTGAATCTTCAATAACATGGTGGTTAGTAAGTAAATATGCATAATCATCATCGTATTTATAAGCAAATGCTGTTCCGATACTATCATAATTATAACCACTTGATTCAACTGTAAATACAGCATCATAAACTTTATCAATTGATTCTGAGATAGTCTCATTTTCAGTTATATTAACATTGGTATTAACAGTTTCAGTTTCTTCTTCATTTATAACCTCATAAAAATAAATAGTTCCATTTATCCCTACAAACAAACTAATTATTGTTACTAATATATGCGAAATTATATTTTTCATCTTTATCACTCTCCTTTAACTCTCTAAAATTAGATGGTAAACCTAATTTCATTAAAATATCCTCAGTACTAACACTACTAATTTTATTTTCTAAATATTCTATTTCATACGAAAATTCGTTTAATAACTCTGTAAACAATCTATCCCACAACATAGACTTAAAAATAATCATAATAGCAAATATATCATTCTTGCCATATGAATATTCATCATTAACTCTCATGATATCTAATCTTTTATGAGTTTCATTATCAGGAATTGACCTTTGAGTTCTATGATCATATAAAATATCTTCATGCGCACATAAATTTCTATAGTTAGATAATATTTCTAAATAAATATCTAACTCCTCAGGTGTTAATTTATAAATATCTGCTATATTAATTTGATCTTCTATCTTTAAAATGGAATAAAGTTCTGAAATTATTCCAAAAGATAAAACCTTTATAGAAACCCATAATGGAATATAACCATAACGCATAACATAATGCTTAGTCGCTCTGTGTTGTTTTGAATTTAAACGAATTTGCCTCTTCATTTTATTAATAACATCACTAACATGATTTATTTTAAAAGATTCATTTCTAAAATTTTTAAAATTCAAATATTCTTTTTCTTTATAACCATATTTTTTAGACAAGAAATAACTTATAACTGATTTCATGTTATTTTCTATTATTAAAATATACTTAAACATAATATTTCTTATTTTTCTATCAAACCAAAAAATAGCATACAACTCACCAAAAGTCGCACCTTCAACAAATTTCTCATCACTACTGTTTTTCATCAGTAAATGCCTATAACCATTAACAAAAAAATAATTCTCTTTTAATAAAATTTCTCTAGCCCAATCTTTATCATTGATAACTAGACCCCTAGCCTCTAAAATTGCAATTTGTTCATCAAGATTTTTAAACGTTTTATTTTTCATAACTCACCATGATAATTATATCATAACTTTCATTAAAAATATATGAAGAAAATATGATATTTTTGTGTAACAAAAAACCACATTACTGTGGCTTAAGTACAAGTGTTATCCGTTGTAAACTTGTATATACGATTAGTTTTAGTAAAAACAGGAAAATCTACTAGCTCTATTAATGGCAAATTTATATTCATATAAGTTAAGACCCCAAATTGATAATATTTAGTACAAACAGGCTGTCCTTCTGTATCAGTTTTCTCAATGGCATCTTGATCTAAATAAATACAATATCTATGCGAACGTTCAATTTCAAGTTCTACTAAAGGCATTCCATCATAATGACTTGGACACTTTTCATTTTCGGTTGCACCACGATATCCAATACTTGTTAAATAAACTTGTATTTCTTCGTATGAACTATCCAAAATATTACCATTTGAACCTTTAGTATCATCCTTATAATTAAAACCTTCATATTTTTCAATAGAATAAACAATCCTATTATTTACCTTAAAAGCTTTATAATAACTTATGGTAGCCGCCAAAAAGGCAAAAACTATAAATATGAATAAAATAATAAAATTAAACATAAATGTATGCCCTATTGGTGATTTCATTAGTTACCTCTCCTATTCAAAAATTAAGACCATTCCCCATCTTTGTAAGTGCTGTAAGTAGTATTATCATTAACTATACATGAGTTTTTATCATCTGACAAATATCCACCTAAACTACCACACGCACCTTCTTTTTGAACATTTTCCATTGCTCCAGTTACTAAAGGTATAGCAATAGCCGCAATTACCCCGATTAAGATAATTGTGATTACTGTCATATTTGCTTCTCCAGCTGCTTCTTTCATTTTACATTCCTCCTTCTATTTTCAATATTAGTATAACACATTTGAAATATTCTAGTCAACTTTTAATAATTCATCATCATCATCATTGAGAATAACATAATCATCATTACTCCCCCACCAGTGGCAAATAACATAATCATTGTCTTTCTTTCCATAGTTTCTAAACGCTCTGTATACTTTTGTTCTCTTGCTTTATTTTGTAAATTTGATACAGTTCTTGAAAACATCAATAACTGCTCTTGTTTTTTTTCTTGGCTACCCAAACTTAGACGATATAATAATCTCATCATACGCATAGAATCTCTAACAGGATAAGTTCTTGCAAATTCCATATAAGGATCAACAGTCATATCCCCAGCTTCAATTCTAGCAACTAAAGCTCTTAAACCTGATTGAAATACATCAGGAGCATCCTCAATTGATCTAGATAAAGCAACAGGGACTGTATAATGTTGTACTAAAATCTCTAAACTCTTTAAATAATAAGGTAGTAATAAATTAATTCTGTGCATATTCCTTTTATAATAAGATCTTAAATTAGAATAACCTTGTTTAAATAAGAAAAATCCTACAATTATAGATAATAAGAAATACATGAATTGCATATCAGATATGAAAAAAATAAATACCGCTACCATACCAATAAGTCCATCACGAACCCTCTTACCATACATTTTTTGAACATCTATATCCTCACCATAGCGAAGTTTTAATAAAAATTCATAGTCTTTTTCTTTAAGAAATCCAAACACAGGTTGAACATCTTTTATAAATTTTGACGGTTCGAAAAGCTTATTGTATATAACTAAAAATATAAGGATTGCTGCTACTATAAAAAATACCATTATTCCGCCCCCACATTCTCATTATAAAATTTCTCACCGTTTAATATAAAGTATGTATTCATTATAACTATACCGTGTAACATAAGTTGAATATACCATAATTTCAACATTTCTAAATACGTTTCAGTACCTAATAAAAACTGAACTAACATAATCATAAAATATAGTATTAAACCAAATTGAATGAATTTTCTATGAAACACAGCTCTATCCATTCTATCTCGGTAAACACCCTCAACTAACATATCGATATCAAGAGACATATTTTCTAAAGAACCTGATGCATCTCTCGCACCCTCATTAGTTATTTGTAAAAATATTTGATGCATATTTTTAACAATATAATAATCATATTTTTCGTTCATAAAAGTGATAGCCTCATTGATTGTCCCATTTTTATAAGACATATCAATCATTGTTTTAATATCACTTAATAATGGTTCCTCTAATACTCCAGATTCATAAACACCCTCTAAAGACTTAACAAAAGCTTGAGTAGTAGCAAATTCCATTATTGTATTTGTAGTATACACTTGAATTTGTTCAAATATAAATTCACTGTATAATCTTTTACATCTCAAATAAGATAAATACGGAATAATAGACACTGCTAATAATCCATACACAATACTCCAAACAATACTATAAAAATATAAATACGAAACTATAGCAGCGCCTAATGAAAACGCTAATATTTGAATCCCATATTGCCTAGGAGTGTACTCTTGACCCAACTCTTTTACTTTTTCTCTAACAACTTTAAAAGAGAACGGTGCATACTTTTCATATATCATTGCTGACTGAGAAGTAATATATTTATATACATTATCGCCTTTATAATTTCTATAAACAATTATAAATAATAAAATTACTGTGACTATTATAAATATAAATGTTGTCATTTGCCCTCCTATCCTTTACTTGCTGTTTCTTCTAATTCCGGTCTGAAAAATCCTTCAGGTAAACTTACACCTTGTCCTGACATATATTCAATTAAATATCTACTAGGATTTTTTCTTACAACAGCACCTGTTGTAGCTTTTTTATAAATTGTATTACTAAGTGCCTCATTATCTTCAGTAACAAAGAACTCAGTAACCTCTCCAATTTCCCTAATAAATCTTTTTGTCACAGGATCTTGATAACCTCTAACAAAAACACCTAGTTGAACATATCTATAAATTGATTTTAAGAACTGATCAATTTCTTGATTAGTTTCTAATAAACTATACATACGATTAGGAATTGAAGCAGCTTTATCAGCATGAATTGTTGATAAAATATAATGTCCAGATGAAATTGAGTTACGAACTGCCATTACTGCTTCCGCACTACGAACCTCTGAAAGTAATATCCATTTAGGATTTTGACGCATACAAGCAACTAATACATCAGAATATGAAACAACATTATTAGTTTTCATTGCTACAATATCACGATGTGGATATATTTTATCTAAATGAAGCTCTAATGTATCTTCAATAGTGATTAGTTTTTCATTTTCTTTAGTTTTAGAAGCTAAATACTTAACAAACTCAGTTTTACCTGAACCAGTCTCACCACACACAATAATATTACAATGCGCTAAAACAGCTTGTACTAAGAAATCATGGATTTCTAAAGTTATATATTTTTCAGATAAAATTTTGTTTTTTTCTAATCTTATTTTAGCAGGTGTTTTTCTTATAACACAAGAAATCCCATTAGTAGCTACAGAGTCATGAATAAAATTCATACGAAGTTCAGCACTCTCTGAATCTAGTAGAGGATGTGCTGAATTAAAACTTTTTCCCATTACATTTGAACATTGAAAAGCTAGCTTTTCCATCATAGCATTATTAACATTAGGATTTTCAACTCTAAAAATTCCTCTTGATAAAGTTTTTAACCATAACTGTCCACCATTACTATAAGAAATATCAGTAACATCATCAACAACTAAATACTCTTTTAAAGGACCAAAATCAATTTGTGAAAATAAATTTTCTTGCATTATTCAGTCTCATCTTCTTCTGTTTCATCTTCTGGAACATCAGGGTTTTCTTCACTTAAAGTAACAGTATTAGCATTGATAAATTCTACTAGTTCAGTTCTACCAATAACTAAATCACCTTCTGGCGGAGTTCCACCAATTGGCACTGGAAATAATTCAACTCCTAAAGAACGTAAATATTCACTCTTTTTAAGTAAAATGAATGTTTCTTCATCAACAGCAATCAAGAATGAATCTGGATTTCTATCTTCATCAGTATTTTCAAATACATCATTACCACTACTATCTTTAACAGCTAAAATTTCAACATTACCTAATAATTTACCAATCATTACTTTTCCAATTTCGTCATTAGCTTTCATGTAAATATCAATTATATCACCAGGTTTTAATGAATTTCCATAAGTTGAATCTAATGTAACAGCTAACGAATAAGGTCTTTCACCTTGCTCTAATTCAGCAAATTCTGAACCAGGTATTTCACTTTCATCAATTATTGTATCAGAGTAAAACATACTTCCTGCAGGTATAACAGTATTAATATTACTATAACTACCTATTAAAGCACTACTATTTCTAATTACATTACTAGTAACTGCAACGCTAGGAACCTCAATAAATTCTATCATCTCAGCAGTAATCAATTGTCTTGGTTGGATTGTTTCTGTTGCAACAGGAATTCTAATTGGTTCTACTTGACTATTAATTGTAGAAGTATATCCCCAAAATAATACCCCTATAATAACTAAAACTCCTATAACTGTAACTGTGTTTTTGTTTGTAAAAAATTTTTTTAATGAAACCATTATATTATTCATAAAATCTCCCTTTCCTTCTAATATGGCGTTTCTAATATCGCATCTAATTGATTAGATATTTCAAATTCAAGTATATCACCTGTAATTGATGTATTTTCAGTACTACTTACTTTAACACTCACCTTAGGTGGATATTCATTAACATCATAAATATCTATCTTGTAAGTTTGTGATAATAAAGAACTCTCTGCAAATCTTCTTAAAAAATTCTCAACGAATTTTTCACGATCGATTCTCACTTCTCCACTTTCTCTATAATAAGCTAAATCAACAGCATCATACATAGCGCCTTCCGTAGCTTCTTTTAATAAGTGATAATTATGTTCATCAGTATTTGTAACACTTTGAAAAAACATTATAAAAAATATGGAAACTATTCCTACTATAGTAATAGCAATTCCCCAAAATGACTCTTTCAATCTTTACCTCCTTAGTTATATATATTATCCCTCTTATTGATTCTATATATTGAAATTCCAGCTATCAATATAATTAATAATAAAGGAATATAATAGTAATTTAATAAAAGCTCTAAAGCTAAATCCCAGATACTATCTTCTTCTTCTACCTCTGGAATAACTATCACATCATCAGGCTCTAGATAATCTTTTATATTTTGTACAAATTCATCATACCTAAGTGTGTGTGTAGACCATCTATTACACAATGAATAATTTGGAATTGTTTCACAAAGTGGATCTTTATAATACTCATTGTAAGTAGGTAAATTAACCCAAATAGTAGAAAGTAATTGACCTTCGCAATCACTATTATCAGAATAAACCTTAAACCCAACACTAGTATCATCTTGATATCCAGATATAACAATCTCACTCTTACTAAAATAATAAGTTTGGTTAGTCTCTGAATCTAATATGTATGTATCAGGAGTTAAATTGGCTAAAGAAATGTTGAAAACAATATTATCATCAGATTCAATATAATCATATCGATAAGTAATATTAGAAGCAATTTCACGTAACTCTGCTAATTCTTTATAACTACAAAAACTAGCATTCACTTTACTGTATGGTATTAATAACAAAACTAATAGCAATATCTTTTTCATACTTTCCTCCTTTATTATAGCATAAATTATTTTAAAGTGTAATAATATATTTCATTTTTCACATTAAAGATAAGTTTAATATTAGTTGCATTTTTAATTTCATCAATAACTTCTACATATATAGAACCATTAATTGAATTAAGTAAAGTAAAATCACTAAACTCTTTTACTACACCATCAATTGTATATTCAATAACACCAAAATTTTCTATAAAATTAAATAAATTGTAAGTTTTTTGGATAGTCATTTCTTCGTATTCAAAAGTTCCATCTATTCTGATAACTACTTCGTCATAGTTTCTATTAGGTTTTGGATATATATATTTAATAAAACTATAACACTCATCTATACAATCTTCATAAGGAATCTTGAAATAATCTTCTATTTGATATGAATCTATTTTAATATCATAATCTTTTATATAATAATTCAAAATATTAATTTCCTCACCAAGATTTTTAGCAACAACTAGTTCACTTTCAAAAACTTTCAAGTATTCTATTTCAACTAATAAATTATTAGATTTAGAAGGATTAATTTTATTTGTAAATTTGAAAGTGATATCTCTATCTACTAATTCCTTAGGAATTTCATATACCAATACTCTATTTTCATACTCAACTATATCAGTTTCATTTTTATAAATTTCTCCAAATTCAATAATTTTGTCATTGTAATTTGTAGTAGGAGTATAACTATAACTACCTATAGAAATTAAAGCCGTAGCTATATCTAAATTTCCACGCAAATTAACATCTAAGATTAGATAATAATAATCTTCATTTATTATTCTACCTTCATAATCATCTTTAATTAAATAAGCATTTTCAATTTTTAAAGAAACACCATTTAGCGCAAAATACTCATTCATTTTAAATTCTTTATTAGGAGTAATTAAAAAACTTAAAGAAACACCAATAATTACTAAAAGTGTAATTGAAATAAGCAAAATACTAAACAACTTGTTTTCTTGATATGCATACTTCATTTTTCTTAGAAAATAATTAAACTTTCTTTTAGATACATTTGTATCTAATTTTAAATCTACTTCAAACTCTTCCCTATCAGCCTCACTAATATTAAGTTGATTTAAATCATCACCAAATCCAAACTTCTTAATATCAAACCCGACTGACCTAACAAATAAAACCACAGTAGATACAACATTTACCCAAAAAGCAATGAATAAAAAATCCCTAATCAATCTAACAGTTCTTATATCTAAAATTTGTTCTGATAGTGTTACTAAATTTATATTGACAATTTGTAACATAACAAATAAGAAAATAAGAGAAGATAAGGTAAAAATATAAAACATAATAGGCTTTTTCTTAAATAGTAATACAAATAAAATAATTCCTAAAACCAACATAGATACTATAGGTAACCATAATACCACGCCATACATTAAAGTACCTTGTAAATCTTGACCAATAACACCAACTACAGTACTAGTATAGTCGTTATAAAAACTCAAAATTATATTTGTTCTATAAAGTAAGTAAAGGGAAATCAAAGTTAATATAATATGAAAGACACGGAAAAATTTAATAAAAAATGCATACGGCTTTCTTAAAATCATAATCTACCCTCCCTATATTCTATAAATAATTATACAATATTTTGTTTATTTATACAATCCTTCAAAAAAAAATATTTTAGGAACTCCAAAATATTTTATTAAATTTATATAATTCATATATGTCAAACTTACTAACAACCTCATAAGGAGAGTGCATGGATAAAATAACAACTCCACAATCAACTACTTCAACACCCTTATTTGCTAAAACATAAGCTATAGTACCCCCGCCACCAACATCTGATTTACCAAGTTTGGAAAATTGATATTTAATATTATTATTCTCTAGTAGTCCTCTAATAAAACCTAAGTATTCAGCATTCGCATCACTACCATTACTTTTCCCAAATGAACCTGTATATTTAGTAAAAGCTACTCCATAACTTAATAAACCAGTGTTGTTTTTTTCAAAAACAGAATCAAAATTAGGATCATAGGCAGCTTCAACATCACTGGATAACATTTTTGAATTATAAAATATTTTATCTATTAAATTGATTTTATTTATATTCATTTTATTTAAAATTTCTGAAATAAAAAAATTAAAAATATTTGATTCCATTCCTGTATTACCCACACTACCAACTTCCTCTTTATCAGATAAAATACAAACAGCAGTTTTTTTTAAATTAGTAACATCTATTAAAGAAGCAATCGATGCATAAGCACACACCCTATCATCTTGACCATATCCAGCTATCATGCTTTCATCTAATCCTAAACTTCTAGTTTCAAATGATGGTATTAATTCAAGTTCCGCACTGTTAAAGTCTTGCTCTTTAATACCATATTTTTTATTTAATATTTTTAAAACATTCAATTTAATACTTTCATCTTTGATGTTACCAACAATTACATTTAAATGCTCACCTTCGATACCTTCTTTTAAAGTTTTAGACATTTGGTCTTTAGCTAAATGTGGCAATAAATCACTAATAGTAAAAATAGGATCTTCCTTATCATCTCCAATACTAACATCTATTAAAGAACCATCAGCTTTAACTATAACACCTTCTAAACATAAAGGAATAGTAGTCCATTGATATTTCTTTATCCCACCGTAGTAATCTGTTTTAAAATAAGCAAATCCACCATCCTCATAAAGAGGATTTGATTTTAAATCAAGTCTTGGAGAATCAATATGTGACCCAATAATATTTAGTCCTTCTTCTATATTTTCGCCAATAATAGCTATATATAAACACTTACCTTTATTATTAAAATATACCCTATCCCCAACACTTACTTTATCTAATTTTTCTAAATCAACAAAATTGTTTTCTATTAATAATTCGATAGTATTGTTAACGAATTTTCTTTCTGTTTTAGATTTATTTAAAAACTTCATATATTTATCTGCATAATCATTAATTTTACTAACTTCAGTATTATTTATAAAACCAGATTCTTTTTTTATTTCTAATTCATCTTTCATATAATCACCTTAATTTATTTTGTGTTTAATTATATGTTTTATACTAAAAAACTGACCATTAGGTCAGTATAAATACATATCTATCTTTATTAGATAAATCTTTTTTGATTATAACTTCACAATCAAAATATTTTAAAGCCATATTTTTAATATCAGAAGCTTGTTTATAACCAATTTCAAAAGCTATTATCCCATTTTTTTTCAAATGATTTTTAGCTGTTTTAATTATTTCATAATAGCAATATAAACCATTGTCTAAAGCATATAAAGCTAAATGAGGTTCATTATTTTTAACAATATCTTCTATCTCTTCATCATATGAAATATAAGGAGGATTACTAATAATACAATCATATTGTTTATTTAAATTAGTTAGTAAATCACTTTTAATAAAATTCACTGAAACATTATTTAATAAAGCATTTTCTTTTGCTACTTCTAAAGCTTCTTCTGATATATCCACAGCATCAACTTCACAATTTAATAATTTCTTTAAAGTTATAGCAATGCACCCAGAACCAGTTCCAACATCTACAACACTTAAATTATCCTTATTCTTTAATAATTTAACAGTTTCTTCTACTAAACCCTCTGTTTCAAATCTTGGAATTAATACATTTTTATTTACTTTAAAAATATTCCCATAAAAATCAACTTCACCAACTATATATTGAACTGGAACTCCTTGATTAAATAATTTAATTCCTTCTTCTAAATCACTATCTTTTAAATATTTTTTCAAATAATCTAAAGACATTACTCACCACGTAATTTTCGATTTTGATCTTCTGTAATTAAAGCTTCGATAACTTTATCGATATCACCTTGCATAACTCTATCTAATGTATTTAAAGTAAATCCAATCCTGTGATCTGTTACCCTATTTTGTGGATAATTATATGTTCTTATTTTTTCAGATCTATCACCAGTACCAATTTTATTTCTTCTTTCAGCACCTAATTCTTTTTCTTGTTCTTGAATTTTTAAATCATATAATCTTGCTTGCAATATTTTAATAGCTTTATCTTTATTTTTAATTTGACTACGTTCTGATTGTGAATAAACTACAAGCCCTGTTGGAATATGAGTAAGTCTAACAGCTGAATCCGTTGTATTAACTCCTTGACCACCACAACCACTACTTCTAGTAACGTCAATTCTAACTTCATTCATATCAAGATCCGTTTCTACCGCTTCAGCTTCAGGCATAACTAAAACTGTTGCTGTAGAAGTATGAACTCTACCTTGTGTTTCAGTATTTGGAACCCTTTGAACTCTATGAGCACCAGATTCATATTTCATTTTAGAATAAACATTTTCTCCTCTAATAATCGCACTTATTAAAGTAAATCCACCAGCTTCAGATTTTTCTTCGTCCATAATTTCTAATTTAAAACCTTCACGTTCACAATATCTTTTATACATATCGAATAAATCACCAGCAAAAATATTAGCTTCATCTCCACCAGCTGCACCTCTAATTTCAATGATAATATCTTTACCATCATTAGGATCTTTTGGTAGTAATAAAATTTCTATTTCACTCTCAAGAATAGTTTTTCTTTCCTCTAATTCTAGTAATTCCTCTTTAGCAAATTCTGCCATTTCTGGATCTTTACTCATTTCTTTAGCAGCTTCAATATCACTTACTATACTTTTATATTCTTGATATTTATCGTAAGAATCTTTTAAAGATGATTGTTCCTTAGATAAAGCTAAAGTTTTTTTAATATCTGATAAAGTTTCAGGTTTGATTAACTCTTCTGTTAATTCATTATATTTAGCTTCAATAGCCGTTAATCTCTCTATCAAAATAATCCCTCCTTTTAACATTATACATTATACATATTTTTAATACATTTTACAACTTATTATTGCTTTTTTAATAATATTCCCTTATAATTACAACGGAGGGAAATTATGAACGCAAGAATAATAGAAGAAAACTGCATCGGTTGTGGTGTGTGTGAAAGTATTGCAGAACCAACTATTCAAATAGATGGTGTGGCACAAATCAAAGAAGAAGTTACAGAATCAAATATTGAAATAATAAAAGAAGCTGCTGAAGCGTGCCCAACTGGTGCGATTATAGTAGAATAAAAGACATAGAAATATGCCTTTTTTATTTTAAACTATATAATTTTTTTACTTCTTTAATACTTAAATGTCTAGATTCTCCTGGTTTTAAAGATTCAAGAGTTAAGAAAGCAATCTGTTCTCTTTTTAATTTAACAACTTCATATCCTAGTTCTTGAAACATATTTTTAACTTGATGATTCTTACCTTCATGAATAGTTATTTCAACAACACTCTTATTTGTTTTTTTATCTATTTTTTTTAATTTAGTTTTACAAGGCGCTGTTTTAAAACCATTAATATAAATACCTTTTTCTAATTTGCGTAACTCTTCTTTTCTAATAATACCTTCTAACTTAGCAATATATAACTTATCCACATTATTTGATGGATGCGTTAAAATATTAGTTAACTCACCATCATTTGTTAATAATAACATCCCTGTTGTATCATAATCTAATCTACCAATTGGATATAATCTTTTATTAGTATTAATTAAATCCATTACAGTTGTTCTATTTTTATCATCACTAGTAGTAGTAACTACCCCTCTTGGTTTATTTAATAATATGTATTCTTTATCCTCTTTTGTTATTGTATTACCCTCAACTGTAATCGCATCACTGTAAGAAACTTTAGTTCCTAATTCTGTTACTATAACATTATTTAAAATAAGCTCTTCAGCTTTTCTTCTAGAACAATACCCACTATTGGCAATAACCTTATTTAATCTTTCCATTTAAATCACCTGCACTAATTATAAACAAATAAAAAAAATAAAGCAAGTTATTTTATTTGCTTTATCTCGTTTTTATCAACAAAATAAACTTCTTCTGATATTTTCATCATTGGAGTATCCATCATTGAATCTGTATAAAACTTTTTTATCTTAACATTTGGATAATATTTATTCAATAAATCAACTTTATTTTTACCTAAACAAACATATTTTAAATCTTTAGTTTTTAAATCAAACTCTGAACATAAAATATTATCAGTATTAATCATATGCCTTATATAATCAAATAAAAAACTTGGACATCCCGTAATTATAATATCATCTTTTTTAATCATATCTAAGAACTCAGGTTTTAATTTATGTTTATTTTTCTTCCAAAACTCTTCAATATAAACTTCATATTTTTCAACATCAATTACTCGTGTCATAAATTTTTCTATATATTTTTCTAAAACAACTATATCTAGTTTGTTTTTTTTATACTTTCTTAGTAAATTAACAGCTGCAGGTAAATAAATTAACAGTTTAAGATCTTTAGAAATACAAAAAAGAAAAAAATCTACTATACTTTCCCCATTATATATTGTGTTATCAAAATCATATGCATTCATATCATCACCACCTCAATTATACCACACTTTATTTATTTTGCTTTAATTCACTTATAGTCACTAACTGATATCCTTCATCTATTAACTTTGGAATGATTTTAAGTAATGCATTATATGTAGATTCATATGTATCGTGAAATAAAACTATATCATAGTTTTCGACTTCATTGATAATATTAGTGTAAAGAATTTCACTATCTTTAATCTTCCAATCACTACTGTCCACTGTCCACATAACAATTTCTAAAGGTGAATTTTCTTTTAATATATTATTTAAAGAACCATAAGTAGGTCTTAAATAGTTCAATTGATAATTATATTTTTCTAAAAATAAATCACTTGATTTATTTATTTGTAGCAACATTTCTTCTTTACTAAGTCTAGTTAACCATTTATGATCATAAGTATGATTCCCAATTTCATGACCATCATTAATCATTTCGTATATTAAATCTTCATATTGATTTATTTTGTTTCCAACCATAAAAAAAGTGGCTTTACTGTTATATTCATTTAATAAATTAACTATACTTTCTGTATATTTACTAGGTCCATCATCAAATGTAAGCGCTATAACTTTATCATAAATAACTTCAGAAACAGTATAATCTACATCATATACTTTACCTAAATCAGAATCCATAATAGCGTTATCAAGTAAAAATACTTTCTCAATATCTTCTTTTCTCCCACTAATGTTTGTATGAGTATTCAAAACTAGACTATCTTTAGTATATAAATAGCTAATATTTAACTCATTTTTAAAAAATCCTTGTTCTTGAATTATAAAATTTTCATAAATGTTTCCTACATAACTTTTAATTTCCTCGTCTATAAAAATATTACCTGTAATAGGATAAGTAATTGAAATATTATATAAAGGTGTAGTTTCAGTTGAAAAATAGACATCTTTCTCACAACCAGTTAAAAAGATTATTAGTATTAAAAATATCTTCATATTCAAATATATGTATTAGTTAGTAAAAGCATACACTTAAATATGAAGATAGAATACACTGATTTATTAGAAATTGAAGTTTTAAAAAAACAAAACGTAAATACACTTTTATTTATCATTACTTTATTAGTTTCTCTTTACTTAACATATAATGAACAGTTGCGTTTAGCAAAAAAAACCACAATTACTTCATTAAAATTTGATCAAGCTGCTAATTTATTAAATAGAATTGTTGGGGTATTAATACTAATTAGTATTGTTTATGTATCTTATTTAGATTATAAAGTAGCCAAAATAAAAAATGATGAAATTTCTTTATTTGAAAAAGAAATTATTGCCTCTATTCTAAACTTAGCTTCTGGCGTGATTATTTTATTAGTAGTTATTGAAGCTTTAAAAAGTGATAGTGAAACTGTTTCTTTAGAAAATCCTATTACTTAAGTCTAAATCTATAAGAAACATTATATAAAATTATTATAAATATTCCAGTAAAAGCAAATACAACTCCCAGTACAAACCAATTGGTTAATAGATTAGTTATTAAAGGCGATAATAAATCTGTTGGCCCATTTAATTGTTCCATTATAATTTGATTTAACACCACTTCTGAAGAACCTAATAAGACATATATAGTGCCACAAGCAAGTAAAGATATACCAATAAATTTAAGTGGTTTATATAGACTCTTATTTATAATTATAAATAGTAAAATTATAACTGTAATACATATATAAAATACAAAATTATCATAATCAATTGTCAGTTCCCAATACTCTAGTAACTGTACGTTTCCAATTATATTAATATGTTCAGGCAATAAGGAAAGTACCTCATTATAAAATTGGTCAATATAAAAACTCAATTCCTCATTACTCATTGTGATATTCAAATGACTTTCACTAGACTCTAGCGCAACACTGTTTAATTTATTCAAGATTAAATCGTCATCTATATTTATTTCTGAATCATGAATTCTATCACTAAATATAGTTGCTAATATTTCATTAATTTCATCACTGTTCATAATATCTTCAACAATTAAATCAGGTACACCTTTTTGTAAAGCCACCTTGCTTAATTTATTTTTCAAAGTTATATTTTCATCAGTCATTAAAATATAACTAGCATTTACATTTAAAATATCTCCATCTTCAATATAAGATGTTAAGTTTTTTTCTGTTATCAGATTTTTATTAGTTATTGAAAAAAATAACATTAAAAAAACTAAGATTAAACTTATACTAAGAATTATATTAGTTATTATTCTTATCATATTTCACTTCCTAGTTTTAATATATCACAATTTACTATTTTTATCAAACCCCAACTCTGTGGAAATCTAATCTTAATTTATCGGCTACTGTGACAATAAATTCAGAATTTGTTGGTTTAGATTTATCAATATCCACGCTGTGACCAAATATATCTTCCATTAAATTAATATCTCCACGATTCCAGCTAACTTCAATTGCATGTCTAATAGCTCTTTCAACTCTTGATACGGTAGTATCAAATTTTTTTGCTAATTCTGGATATAACTCTTTTGTTATTCCTCCAATTATAGCAGGGTTTTCAAACATTAAATAAACTGCTTCTCTTATAAACTGATATCCCTTTATATGTGCGGGAATTCCTAAATCATGTAATAACTTGCTAATAGAAGCCTGTAAGTTACTAGTGAAAAAATCAATACTTTTATTTTCAACTACTCTATTACATACATCATATATTTTCTTTTCTAAATCTTGTAAATCAAAAGGTTTTAAAATAAAGTAATCAACACCATATAAAGCTACTTCTCTTATAACCTCACTAGCATTATAACTAGTTTCAACTATAATTTTTTTATTTATTTTTGCTTTTTCTAATTCTTCTAAAACATACAATCCATCTTTGTTAGGCATAATTAAATCTAATAAAACTAAATCTATTTCACTTTGTTTTTCAACAATTAATTTGAAGCCCTCTAAACCATCATAAGCTTCAAAAGCAATCACAATATCCTTGTTTTTAAAATATTCCTTTACAGCATTAATTAGTTTAACATTATCATCAATCATTAGTATTTTTATCATATTATCTCCTCTTATAAATATTTACAACGGAAACAACATACTTCTTTTTTATTATATAATAAATTAATTTGTTTTTAAATAGCTATTTATGTCTACATATGTCGAATAATATCTAGCATTGAATTTGTTTTATTAAAATCACATGAAGCTTTTCCAACTAAAAATCCAGATAACCCATTTATTTTTTTTAGTTCTGAAATATTATTTTCATCAACACTACCACCATATAAAACTGAAACATTATAGTTATTTTTGATATAATCAACGACTTTTTCTATTTCTTCATTAGTAGGTATTTTCCCACTACCAATAGCCCAAACCGGTTCATAAGCAACAATAACATCTTCTTTTTTTAATATACTTAATTGATCTTTTAAAACTTCTAAAGTATCCTCACCATCATTTTCACCAACACATAAGATTGGTTTAATGTTATTATCAATTAATTGTTTTAGTTTTAATCTTAATACTTCATTATTTTCATTATAGTATTTTCTTCTCTCACTGTGTCCAATTATGCAGTAATTTACATTCATAGAGTTTAATTGTTCAGCACTTATATCACCTGTATAAGAACCATTTTTATAAATAGATACATCCTGAGATCCAAGTTCAAAACCATTAAATTCATTCATATAAATATAGCTAGGAAAAACTATTAAACCTTCTTTTTCTACATTTTCTTTATAAATCTTAATTTCATCATAATTCATATTCATTTTTAAATTTGCATATATTTTCATTTAATAACCTCAATTCCAGGAAGTTTTTTTCCTTCCAGTAACTCTAAGCTAGCTCCTCCACCTGTTGAAATATGAGTAAATGATTCTGTAAAACCAAATTTTTTGATTGCACTAGCAGTATCCCCACCACCAGCTATTTTTAAAGCATTAATATTTTTTAAAATATCACATATAGCAATAGTTCCTTTACTAAATTGTTCTTCTTCAAACAAACCAACTGGACCATTCCAAACTATTGTTTTACTAGTATCCAAAAATGATTTAAATAACTCTACAGTTTGCTTTCCTATATCTAAACCTTTTTCTTCTTTCTTAATATCTGTTATAAAAATTTCTCTACCGCTATCAGTAATAACATCAATAGGTAAAATAATTTTTTCTTTATATTTTATTAACATTTCCTTACAAAAATCTAAACTATCTATATCAAGCAATGAACTACCTATTTCTAACTCACTAGCTTTTAAAAATGTAAAAGCCATACCTCCACCAATTAGTAAATAATCAGCTTTAGTTACTAATGATTTAATTAATTCAATTTTATCATTTACTTTAGCGCCACCCAAAATAATTGTATACGGCCTATTTGGATTTTCTATAACCGGTTTAAAACTAGATAATTCTTTTTCTATTAAAAATCCTATCCCACTTTCTAAATTAGTAGCAATACCAACATTTGAAGCATGTTCTCTATGAGAAGTTCCAAAAGCATCATTAATATATATATCACCTAAGGTTGCCCAATATTCACCTAGTTCCTTATTATTTTTGCTTTCAGCTTTATCATTTAAATCTTCAAAACGAGTATTTTCAATTAAAATAACATCACCAGGCACTAAATTATCCACAGCTTTTTCTAACTTTTCACCTCTAGTCTCATCAATAAAAATTACATCTTTATTAAGTAATTCACTTAATCTTGAAGCAATTGGTCTTAAAGTTTTACTTTTATCTTCTAAAGTCTTTACTCTACCTAAATGACTTAGTAAAATTACTTTTGCTCCATTATCTAAAGCATAGTTAATAGTTTTTAAACTTTCCTTAATTCTATTATCATCACTAATAATGCCATCCTTAATAGGAACATTAAAATCAACTCTAATAATTACTTTTTTATCATTCAATAAAAAATCTCTAATTGTTTTCATATTATTCTCCAAATCTATCATTAACTACATTAAAGTTATTAACTACTTCTTCACTTGTCAACACATCATCATATACCATAGCTGTATAAACATTTCCAGTTACATAAGTAGGCCAAGTACTACCACTAAATATCTCATTGCTAAATATAGATAAAACTGCATCATTTCTTACAGCATCACCTTCTAATTTATACTCACCTAAATAATTATTATTTAAATAAAATTTTACATCTTTAGTAGTAGCATCATAAGTCATAGTTATAAAATACTTAGTTCCAATATTAATATCTGTTACGTTCCACTCCATTAATTGAGTATTTGTTCTAGTAAAAATTTTAATTTGAGCACTTTGATTTCTACCTATTCCCATACCAGACCAAGCAAATGCCCCAAACAAATTGCCTTTTTCAGGATTTTCTGTACTATCCATATCAAAATAAATTTGTAAAGAAAAATCTTTAGTAGTACTCAATAAACCAGTACCAGCAACATCTGAAATAATACTAGGTATAACTACTTTATCATCAACTCCATCAAAATAAACACTACTTTTTTTCCACTCATCACCTTCAAAACCAACAGTCTCGCCGTTATTTCCAGATATACTTAAATCAGACCATATTCCATTTTTAGGCTCATTATATCCATCTAACAACATAACTAAGTTACTATTAATATATCCATCTGTTGTTATATCCAAGTTATAAAATTCATATGAATATGTTCCATCATTTTCTTTTACTACTTTAATAGTGTCAGTATCTAATGCTTCACTTTCAGTTTTTGGATTTATTAATTCACTAGTAATATATCCATCTTTCTCTAAATCAGAAATATTTACAAAAACAGTTCCAACTTCATTCATTTCTTTTCTAACATCATCTTCAACACTAATATAATTTTCTACAGTAACATATAAATTATCTAAAAATCTTTCATATTCTTTTTCTTTATTACTTTCAAGCATACTACTAATACCTGCAAAAGACAAAACGCCTATAACTCCTATTATTGCTATAACAGCTATTAATTCAACTAAAGTAAATCCCATTTTTTTCATCTTAGACCTCCAATTATATATTAATTATAGCATATCAAAATATGAAAAGCTATATTCTTAATAAATGTATTTTTATATTAAATCCATACTATTAAAGTAAACATTATGCTTACATAAATTATTTTGTAAAATATTTTATTAGCTTATAAGCATGATATCTTATTTTTAAGGAGGGTTCTATGTATTTTAAAAGACTAAAAGATTTAAGAATTGATAATGACTTTTTACAAAAAGACATAGCCGATTTCTTAGGAATATCACAACAATACTATTCACAATACGAACTTGGAAACTACACTATTCCTGTTGAATTATTAATAAAATTAGCAAGTAAATATAATGTATCAACTGATTATATTTTAGGGCTTAAAGATATAAAAAAATGACACTTTTAATTTAGTGTCTTTTTATAATAAATGAAGATTATCTAATAATATACCCGTTCCTTCTGCAACACAAGTTAAAGGACTTTCAGCTATATAAACAGGGACTTTTAATTCATGAGAAAATAATTTATCAAACCCATCAATCAAAGCGCCTCCACCAGTAATAACAATTCCTTTATCTATGATGTCTGCTGATAATTCTGGGGGTGTTTGCTCTAAAATATTTTTAGCATTTTGTATTATTACATAAACACTTTCCCTTAAAGCTTCTTCTATCTCTTCAGAATTTACTGTTACAGTATGAGGTAATCCAGTTACTAAATCTCTGCCTCTTACTTGCATCTTTTCTTTTTTATTGCCTGAGTAAACAGTACCTACATTAATTTTAATATCCTCAGCAGTTCTGTCACCTATTAATAATTTATATTTGTCCTTAATGTACTTAATTATATCGGCATCAAAAACATTCCCTGCAATTTTTATTGAAGCACTTTTAACTATGCCACCTAAAGACAAAACAGCTATATCAGTAGTCCCACCACCAATATCTATTACCATATTGCCACTTGGTCTTGATATATCCATACCAGCTCCAACAGCAGCTACTTTTGGTTCTTCTTCCAAAAATACCTTTTTAGCTCCTGTCCTCTCCGCTGCCTCTTTAATAGCGTTTTTCTCAACTTGAGTTATATTTTATGGGAAACATATAATGATTCTTGGTCTTGATAAACTACTTTTCCCATTTACTTTTTTAATAAAGTGGTTTAACATAACCTCAGTCAGTTCAAAATCTGCTATTACACCATCTTTCATAGGACGTATTGCTATAACTGAACCTGGCGTTCTACCAAGCATCTCTCTTGCACTGCTTCCAACAGCGAGAGGTCTTTTTGTTTCAGCATCTATCGCAACAACAGAAGGCTCATTTAAAACTACGCCTTGTCCTTTTATATAAATTAAAACATTAGCTGTTCCTAAATCTATTCCTATATCTTTTACAAACACTTAATCACCATCTTTTCTATTTTAATTATAACATATCATTTTTCTTTTTTAACATTTTTTAAATATTTATTCCTTGTGGATAAACCACCTCTTAAATGTCTAATATTTGTGTGATATTTTAAAATTTCATCCACTTGTTTATATTTTTTTTCATCTATTTCTTTTAATCTTTCATGCAAATCCTTATGAACTGTGCTTTTAGATACATTAAAGACTTTTGCTATCTCTCTTACTGTTTCATTTGTCTTTATAATATAATCAGCTTCATGAATAACTCTTTTCATTATATCTTTATTCATATATACACCTCTATTAAATTATATAAAAATGTATATATTTTAGACCAAAAAAGAGTATTACAACTCTTCTATTTTTTTATCATAACAATTTTCAGGATTAATATTCACACCGTTTAGAATCACTTCAAAATGTAGATGATTTCCTAAGGAAGATGAAATATTAGCTAATCCACTTTTCCCTATAACTTGTCCTCTAATAACAGTATCACCAACAACAACATTAGTTTCACTTAAACTCTGATACACTGTAACCAAACCATTGTCATGAGTAATTTCAATTACTTTTCCAGTTAATGTATTCTCTGTTATATTAGATACATTGCCCGCTAATACAGAAACAACGTCAAAGATTTCTTCACTACTATAATCAGTACCCGTATTTGGAATATATGTACCTTCATAATAGATTAAAGAGTTTTTTTGATTTTCTTCTTCTCCTAGATAATCATAAAAATTTCTTGCTATTGATACATTATTCGCAACATACGGGCGCATAATAGTATCATATACTGCTACCACAGGAAAATCGGTATCTATAATAGTGTCATCAACATACTTAAAATCATCAATGTCTTTTAAAGGTTTAGTTATATAATTTATTAAATAAATACATCCAACCAAAGTCAAAACTCCTAATCCATATAAGCTATATACTACCCAATTTTTTAAACGCATATTTTTCATTTTTTCACCTCTATATTCATTTTGGATAGATAAAAAAAAAATATACATCAATTTGTATATTCTTCAATCATTTTTATTCTTTTTAAATGTCTTTCCTCATTTGAAAATGAAGTGTTTAAAAATTTATCTACTATATTTAAATCACTTGTTTCACTTCCTAGAGCTATCACATTAGCGTCGTTGTGAAGTCTTGATAAATAAGCTTCTTCTACATTACTAACATGTGCACATCTAATACCTTTAACTTTATTAGCAGCTATACTTACTCCTATACCTGTTCCGCATATTAAAATACCAAAATCTACTTCACCAGATTTAACTATTTCTCCTAACTTAAAAGCAAATATAGGATAATCACTAGTTTCTTCTTTACTACCTAAGTCTATAACCTCATATCCTTTATCAAATAGAAATTCTTTAACCTTGTTTTTTAAAATATATCCCTTGTGATCATTTGCTATTCCAATTTTCATATTATTCCTCACTTGTTAATTTTATTACTTCATTAAGTACATCTTGATATTTAGTTAATAAAGTTTCATTCTCGTTTACTAAAAACTCTTCAATAGAAATATCATTTTTTTCAACTATAATCTTACCATCAATAAGCTTTATAGTTTCGCCTTTAATTATACCTTCTTCTTTTTTAAATAGTTCTAAAACTTCTTTAGCATTTACTTTCACAAGTTCACTGATTTCATTAAAATCATAATTAAAATCATATTCTTGATTATAGTTATAAACATAAATATTAGCAAAAGCTCTATCTTTAAAAAGAGATCCATCTTTTAAAATCTTGTCCATTTGAAAATTCACAACTGAACAAAATAAAGCTTTTTCATGTTCTATTTTAGTACCTAATTCTTCATAAATTTCTCTACCAAAAGCTTCTTTTATACTTTCGGATGCAGCTACGTGCCCAGATGCAGTTGTATATAAAGTCCCGCGATCTGCTCTTCTTTGAAATATTATATTTCCTTTATTATCATATAACCAACAATGAACAGTTTTGTGCCATAATCCTTTTTCATGAACTACTTTTCTATCTTCTGTTCCTATATAATTACCAAATTCATCATAAATATCTAATAATTCCATAATACCCTCCATATTAATGATAACATTTTTTTATTAAAAAAAAAAGCTTATTCAGCTTCTTTAGATAAACCATATTTACGATTAAATTTCTCAACTCTACCAGTTTTAGTAGCAGTCCCTTGTTTACCAGTATAAAATGGGTGACATTTATTACAAACTTCTAATTGTAATTCTGCAGTATTTGATTTAACAACAAATTCATTTCCACATGCACATTTTACAGTAGTATCAACATAATTAGGGTGAATTTCTTTTTTCATATTTTTTCTCCTTCCGCCATGACTAAAAAAAGCCATAGAAATTTCTTATCTATTATAACAGTAAAAAAAGGTAAAAATCAATACCTTTATTTAATTTTCTCAATAATTAACTCACTTATCTTTTCATATCCAATTTCATTCGGAACCCCGTGTAAAGAAATATAACCTGTATTTTTGAACTCCTCATATAAATCTATGTATTCAATATTATACTCATTACATAAAACTATCATTTTATTATTTATATAGTTATAAAATTCATCTAAGTATAGATCATTACTATAATTATAAAAGCCTATTATTACAATTTGTTCTTTACTGTATTTTCTTAAATAAGTAAATAACTCTTCTATATCTAAGTAAACTTGTTCAAATCTATTATATAAATCATCTATCGAATAAGAATAATTAAAATCAAAATTAGTTAAAAAATCATTTCTTCCAATTGAAATAGTAATTAAATCAGCTTTTATTAATAAGTTTTGCATTTTTTTAGTTTCTTCTAAATATACATCAATATTATTTTTAATATCATTAATTATATCAGTGGTTCTTTTAGAATCATCACTGTAATTAACATATTTTTCTAAAGATTGATTTAAATAATCCTTAATATATTTATTATATCCAGATTCATCTGTAGCTAAATTATCACCTAATGATAAATAATAAACTTTATTATCAAGAAGGCCTAAATAAATTAAAAATATAGCTAATGATATAAAGAAAATAACTAGTATTTTTTTTAACATATATCCTCCTAAAAAAATATATGTTTAACTTACTTAATTTATTACTTTATATCAGCTCCTACTGCTTTTAATTTTCCTATGATATCATCATATCCACGTAGTATGTGTTCAACTTCAGTGATTAAAGATGTCCCATCAGCTACAAGTGCAGCTAAAACTAAACAAGCACCAGCTCTTAAATCAGTAGCAACCACTTCATTACCAATTAAATTACTTTTACCATTAATAGTTATAGTTTTATTGCTTATGACTATATCTGAACCCATCTTTTGTAAGTATTTCACATTTTGAAATCTGTTTTCATAAATATTTTCTGTTAAGTTTGAAACACCATTTGCTTGAGTTAATAAAGTAGTAAATGGCTGTTGTAAATCAGTTGGAAATCCTGGGTAATAATCAGTTTTTATATCTATAGCACTTAGATTACTTTTACTAATAGTAACATAGTCAAGACCAACTTCTAAATTAGCCCCCATCTTTTCTAAGCTTTCTAATAAGCTTCCTAAATGTTTAGTATTTATATTGTTAATTTTCAAATTATTTCCAACTAATGCTCCAGCAATGATGTAAGTTCCTGCTTCTATTCTATCAGGTATAACTTCAATTGTCGCTCCAGCTAATTTAGAAACCCCTATTACCTCAATAACATTATCAATAAATTTTATGTTTGCGCCCATATTGTTTAATAAATCAATTACATTAATAATTTCTGGTTCTTTAGCAGCATTATGAATAATTGTCTTTCCTTTTGCTTTAGCAGACACAAGTATAGCATTTATAGTTGCACCTACACTAGGCATATCTAAATAAATATCATTTCCCACTAACTCTTCTGCTTTTACTGTAAAGAAATTTCCTTCTTCATTAATATTCGCACTTAAAGATTCAAAAGCCTTTAAAGTTTGGTCTATCGGTCTTGCTCCTATAGAACAACCACCTGGGAAAAACATTTCAACAAACTTATATTTTCCAAGTAAAGCCGACATAAAATAGTATGAAGCTCTAAGTTTACTTGAAATACTTTCAGGTATTTTTTTATTTTTCATATTTTTACAATTTATTGTAATAATACCATTTTCTTTTTCTACTAATACATCTAAAAATTCTAAAATTTCAACTAAGGAATCAATATCCGAAATATTAGGAACATTTTTAATCACAACTTCTTCATCTGATAATAAAGCAGCTGGTATTAAAGCAACAGCACTATTTTTAGCGCCACTAATATTTATAACACCTTGTAATTCTTTATTTCCTTTTATAATTATATTTTTCATATTTCCTCCGTTATGCTTTATTATTTGAACCAAATAATAAAATCTTTTCCATAAGTAGTTTTTTTACTGATGACTCTCCACTTTTAATAACTTTTCTTGGGTCATAAGCTTTATCATCTTCTTTTAAGAATCTTCTAACATCTTGTGCCCAAACTATTTGTAGTTCAGTATTCATATTAATTTTACAAATTCCATTTTCAATAGATTTCCTCATTAATATATCTGGAATACCAGAACCACCGTGTAGTACTAAAGGAATATTTACTAATTCTTTAATAGTATTCATTCTATCAAAATCTAATTTCGGTTCACCTTTATATATTCCATGAACACTTCCTAAAGCAGGAGTTAAGATTTTAACATTAGTTTCTTTTACCATCAAAACAGCATCTTCCACTTTCGCATACGCTAGTTCGTTAGCAAATCCATCTTCTTCGCCACCAACTGCTCCAACTTCTGTTTCCACTGAAACATTGAACTTGTTTGCATATTCTATAACTTCTTTTGTTACTTTAATATTATCTTCTAAAATAGATTTTGAAGCATCAATCATAACTGAACTAAATCCAGCATCAATAGCTTTTTTACAAGAATCAAAACTACTACCATGGTCTAAATGTAATGCGACTGGAACAGTTATTTTTAAATCTTTAAGTAACCCATTAACCATTCCTACTACAACATTATATCCACCCATATATTTAACCGCACCCTCACTGACACCTAAAATAACTGGAGATTTCATTTCTTCAGACACTTCTAAAATATATTTTGCCCATTCTAAATTATTAATATTAAAATGACCTACTGCATATTTTTCATCCATTGCTTTATTAAGCATTTTATTCATATTTTCTAACATATCATCACCATTTTCAATTATACATTGTTTTTATATAAAAAACAACTAGAACAAATAGTAAAAAGCTAGCAATATCAAAGTAATCCCCCCAATAATAGTTGCGGTTTTCCCAAAAAATTTATTTAGTCTATTTCCTAATCTTAAACCTAAAAATGTGAACATTATACTACTAATTGATATTATAAATGAACTATATATATAATTATCAAAAATGTTACTTATCCCTATTGAAAAACTGTCGATACTAACAGCAAGTCCAAAAAACATCATACCTATTATATCTAATTTTTTTAAATTTTCATCAGTTTTAAAGCTCTCATATATCATTTGTATACCAACCAACAGTAAAATTGTAAAGACAATAATAATAGGTGAAAAGGGAATGTAATCCATTATCAAATCACCTAAAAAATAACCAAAAATAGGCATAAAAAAATGATAAATACCAACTATAAAAGATAATATAATGCTATCTTTTTTAGATATGTTCATAGTTCCATAAGCCATAGAAAGTGAAAAAGCATCCATGCTTAAACTAATAGCTATTAAAATAGTTGTTAACATATGTCCTCCTTTTTAAAAGTATGAAAAAGCTATTTAGAAAAGTCTATAATAGCTTTATTTATTTTATTTAAATGATTATTACACTGACTAAATGGTTTACTTCCAATAAATCCTCTATAAGCTCCTAAAGGAGATGGATGAGAAGATTCAATAATGAAATTATTACTACTTATTATTTTTTTCTTACTCTGAGCATGATTGCCCCATAAAATAAAAATAATATTTTCTTTTTCACTTAATATTTTTATTACAGAATCGGTAAAAGTTTCCCAACCCTTGTTTTTATGTGATAAAGGTGTATCTTTTAAAACTGTTAGAACAGTATTAAGTAATAAAACACCTTGCTTTGCCCAACCAGTTAAATCACTGTTATCACGTTTAATGTTTAAATCACTCTCTAATTCTTTAAATATATTTTTTAAAGATGGTGGATTCTTTATATTATTATATACAGAAAACGCTAGTCCATGTGCTTCATCTATCCCGTGATAAGGATCTTGCCCTAAGATAACCACCTTAACATCATCAAAATCTGTCAACTTAAAAGCATTGAAAATATCACTGTACTGTGGATAACACTCTTTGTTTTTATATTCACTATTAATAAAATTCATTAACTCTATAAAATATTCTTTTTGATACTCTTCATTTAATAATTTATCCCATTTATTACCTATCATTCAAATCACCCATCCCATTTTAACACTTTTTATCATATTTATTCAACTCATCTATAACATCTTTTTTTAATTTCATTAAGCAATAAATATTAATAATCGCTAATATAGCAGTAAATATATTAACTACTCTCCATATATGTGAAGCATTTATAATTGAACCTATAAAAATAATTAGAATGCTTATAATCTTTAAAATAGTTGTTTTCTTACCATATAAGCTTTTAAAATTTGTCTCACCGTCATAATAACCTGTTAGGATAGTTGAAAAAGCAAATAAAATAATAACTACTAACAAGATAATTTGGCCTATAACACCCAAGTGGTAGGAAAAAGATGCCTGCGCTAATTCAATTCCGTTTATATTATGAACACTGCTATTACTTGATATTATAACAATACCAGTTGCTAAACAAATAAAAATAGTCGTAATATAAGTACTTAAAATTTGAACAAAACCTTGACGAGCAGGATAATCAACTTTGATAGTCGAAGCTGCAATAGCGCCTGTTCCAAGACCAGCTTCATTTGAAAATATTCCACGTTGTACTCCTATTATCATAGATGAAAACACACCAAATCCAAGAGCTTTAAAATTAAAAGCTTCATTTACTATGTTTGATAACAAACTAGGAATTATATTTAAACTATTCATTATTATAAAAAAAGCTGTTATCACATATATCATAATCATCATGGGAACAATCAAAGATATCGCACTAGAAATTTTTTTTATTCCACCTGAAATAATCAATAAAGAAATAAAACTTATAATTATTCCTAATACTAAAGGTGATATATTTAAATAACTATTAATAGAAGTAGTAATAGTATTAGATTGAATACTCAGTGTACCTATTATGTAACTTATCAACATAATAAATGCATAAATCCTACTTAGTTTAATATTCTTCAAACCATTTTTTATATAATAAGTTGGACCACCTTTATAAATATTTTCCGCATCATATTCTTGATATTTTACTCCTAAGACTACTTCTGCAAAAGTATTAGAACATGAAATAATACCGATTATAACAATCCAAAAAATACTTCCTACCCCACCAAGAGTAATTGCAATAGAAGTTCCGGCTATTGATCCTACTCCTATTCTCCCGCCTAAAACTAATAATAGGGAATCAATCAAAGACATATTGTTGTTACTCTTGTAAAATAGATTTCTAAAGATATCCTTAAATCTAAACTGAACAAATTTTAACTTAACACTAAAATAAATACCTGAATAAACTATCATAATTAAAGCAGTAGCCCACAAAACACTCTCTATTATTTTAAACATAAATCACCTTTTAAATTATATTCAAAACAATAAAAAAAAAGCTATAAATTATTAGCTATTTCAATGAAAATATCAATACTAAGTTGCTCAGCTCTAACAGTTAAATCAAAATTATGTTTTTTTAATATTTCTTCAATTACTTCTAAGTTATAACCCTTTAAATTATTTTTTATAGTCTTTCTTTTTTGAACAAAACTATCTTTAACTAATTTAAAAAATAAATTTTCATCTTTTAATTCTTTGTGGTCTTTTTTTCTAAATTCAACTACAATACTGTCTACATTTGGTACAGGTAAAAATACATTTCTACTAACATCTATTAATTTATTAACATCAAAATAATAACTTAAAAATATTGATAAAGAATTATATTCTTTAGTTCCTGGAACTGCTTTAAATCTATTGCCAACTTCTTTTTGAACCATAATAGCAATCTTATCTACTGGTAATTTATCCTCTATAATTTTCATTATTATCGGAGTTGTTATATAGTAAGGTAAATTAGCTACTACATATAATTTTTTATATTCATATTTTTTAATATCTTCTAACACATTAGCTTCCAAGAAATCTTCAAATTTGATTTCAACATTATCAAATTCCTTTAAAGTTTCATTTAAAATATTACTTAAAGTAGTATCAATTTCATAGCACAATAAGTTTTTTGATACAGACGCTAAGTGATATGATAAAGATCCAGCTCCTGGCCCGATTTCAATCACTAATGTTTCATCATCAATTTTAGATTTTTCTACAATACTCTTGATAATATTTTCATCAACAATAAAATTTTGTCCAAATTTCTTTTTAAAATAAAACTCGTTATTTTCTAATAGTTGTTTCATTTTTTTAGGTGAATATTCCATATTTTACTCCTTAAAAAAGGCTTTAGAAGCCCCATCTTTGTACACTGTAACTAACACTTACTTTGTTAGTGATTTTATATATTTCAGGATCTTTTTCAGTTGTATAAGCAACATCAAAGTGAATTATCCCATTACTGAAATTTTTTCTCATATCATATCCTGTATCAAGTACTATTCCCATAAATGTTCCGGCATTAGAACTAGTTACTTTAACAATAGTTCCACAAGGAAACTCATCTGTTTCTGCAGCTAATACTCTAACTTCTCCAAACTCTTCATCGTTGTAGTAAATACCATCTGTAATTATATTATACCAACCTGGATCTGATGTATCACAAAATGTATATCCTCTTCCATCACAAGTACTGCAATCTGGTCCATATCCTGTCATAATACCAGTATACTCACCAACCTTGCCTGTCCCGACAATTATCTCTTCTGAAACAGTAGGTTCAAGAATTATTTCTTCGCCTAATTCATTTACGTAAACTAATCCATTTATTCCTTCTTGCTCAACTCTAGTTACATTAATAGGCATATCACTATCATATGTAGTAATTGAATCATAAGAAACAACCTTAGTAACAGAAGTAACTAAATCATTAAGTCCATTACCATAAGCCTCTTTACTAGAAACCTCTACATCATATCCAGTTGTTAATAAAGTAATAGACGCAACAACAGAGATAACAGTTACAATAGGCACTAAAAAAGTTTTCATTAATCACCTCTTAATAAAAATAATTTTATCATAAATGCACTGGTAAGTCAAATTGGGAAATAGCATTTTGATTGGTAATTTTTAACACTTCTTCTATAGAAACACCTTTTATTTGAGCTATTTTCTCTGCTATATAAACTAAATATGACGGGTTATTTTGTTTACCTCTAAAAGGTTCTGGAGTTAAGAAGGGACTATCTGTTTCTAATAAAATATGCTTTAAATCAATCTCTTTTATTAGCTCAATTAATTTAACATTATTTTTAAATGTAATAGGACCATCTATTCCAAATTTACAACCAAGTTTAATAAATTTATAAGCCATCTCTAAACTAGAACTATAACAGTGTAGACTAATTTTTAAATCAGAATAATCTTTTAATATATCATATGTATCACTTATCGCATCGCGACTATGAATAACTACAGGCAAATTAAATTTTCTAGCTATATCTAATTGTTTAATGAAGTGTTTTTTTTGAAGATTTTTATCAACATCATAGTAATAATCAAGTCCAATTTCTCCTACTGCTACTACCTTTTTATGTTTAAGTAAACTTTCTAATTTATCATAAAAGTTATCAGATATATTACCTACTTCATTAGGATGAACACCTATAGTTCCAAAAACACATTCATATTTTTCACACAACTCAATTACTTCATCAATATCAGTATGACTCGTACCACTAACAATCATATATCCTTTAAAATTTTTAATTACTTCATCTATATTTTCATAATATTCCTTAAAAATATGACAATGTGTATCAATCATAAATACCTCCAAATAAAAAACTACTTCCGAATAGTTTTATAATTTCTAAATAAAATTGCCGCAAAAATTAAATAGATTAAATCCAAAAACTGAAAATCATTTATTAAAGACCCTACCGCAAGAATAACTGGTAAAAACACTAAAACATTTACTGCCAAGTTACTTTTCCTGTCCATATAATCTCCCTTTAGTTTTGCTTCCTATTAAACTATATCATAAATATATTTTTTTTAATACTTATTTAATATACAAATTTCTACAATTTACGATATTTTACAGATTAGATAAACTAGTCTCTATTATTTTAGCCCCTATTTTAATAGCCTTGAACTCTAAATCACTTATATCGTTATCACTTATTATTCCAATAATTCCCGCACAATCACCATTAACTACAATAGGACTAACTGTATAACAAACATTTATAACTTCACCATCAATTATTGTAATATCCTTTTTATATTTTTCTAAAATATTTTCTCTTCTTTTAATCTTGGTTTGTATTTCATCACTTATTTCTTTTTTTAAATAACCTTTTTTTATATTTCCAGTTGCAGCCACTATTATATCATTATCTGCAATAAATACACTTTTTTTACAAATTTCATATATAGCATCAGATATATTTTGAGCATAATCATTTATATTTTTAATTAAAGAGTGCTTTTTTAATATTATAGAATCATTCTCTACAAATATTTCTAAATTTTCCCCATCTTTTATTCTTAAGCTTTTCCTTATTTCCTTAGGAATAACAATTCTTCCTAATTCATCTATTCTTCTTACTATACCAGTCGCTTTCATTTTTACCTCTCTTTCTTAATATAATATGGTTATTTTTAAATCTTTTATACAACTGCTATTATTGTAATTATGAAATTTTTGTGACAAAATAACTAATATAGGAGGTGTGATTTATGGATAATAATGTAATTCAAGATGTACAAAGAAGCGACAAGGATTGGGTAGTAACTTTAATCTTATCAATTTTCTTAGGTACTATTGGAGTTCACAGATTTTACGTTGGTAAAACTGGAACAGGAATTTTAACGATATTGACGTTAGGTG
>CAYJEP010000002.1:0-337 GCA_964369555.1 uncultured Muribaculaceae bacterium
CATCAATTGAAGTTAATGGAAATAACTTGGTTATTACGGGAGATGCGGGAAATCAACAAGTAGGAGCATTTTCATCAAACCCTTTAACTACTGTTAAGATTAATGCTGGAGTTACTAGCATTGGTGCAGGAACATTTACGTATTCTTATTGTAATCAACATCCTGAATATTGTGCTATAACTAATTTAGATTTAAGTGAAGCTATAGATTTAGAGTATATTGGAGCTTCATCTTTTTATGAACAACAAATAAAAGCAGTTGAAATACCAAGCAAAGTAACTTATATAGGTGATTATGCTTTTCAAGATAATTTAATAGAAGATGTAATAATTCCAAA
>CAYJEP010000002.1:347-991 GCA_964369555.1 uncultured Muribaculaceae bacterium
AAAGTAGAAATTACAGGTAACGAGACAGTAATTGGATATTCAGCATTTAAATCTAACAAGATTACTGAATTGAAAATAAATGGGACTATTGAACAAATAGAATCATATGCGTTTGAAGACAATCTCATATCTACCTTCACTAATAATGCAATAATCAGAAAAATTGACGATGATGCATTTAAAGATAATCAATTACCTGGTAATCAAGCATTTATTATGGGGAAAAATCAAGATGGAACAGATACTAATCAGTTAGTAAGTTACGCTGGTGCTAATAGAAGTGATATAGTTTTACCTGATAATATTAATAGTGTCGATGCAACTTTTTCTGGACTTGGAATAAATGGTCATTTTGACACCGGGGATGGATTAACCAATGTAACAGCAAGTATGTTTGAGAGTAATCAATTAAATAGTGTTAGAATTGGAAAAAATGTAGAAACAATAGGTGAGTCAGCATTTAGATATAACGATATAACAGATGTTGAAATATATGGTAAAAATCTTATAATAACTGGCGCAGGTGGTCGATCAGGAAACTATCAATATGGAGCATTCTCAGAAAATCCTTTAGTAAATATAGTGATAAATGAGGGGGTTATCAGAATTGAAGATTCGGTGTTCACATCAAGGGATGAGAGCTT
>CAYJEP010000002.1:1001-3616 GCA_964369555.1 uncultured Muribaculaceae bacterium
AAAATTGGAAGCGGTGTAACAGTAATAGGGATGGGATCTTTTGTTGATTCACCAATAACTAATTTAGATTTGAAAGATGCAACAAATTTAGTAAGTATAGGTAGCAGTGCTTTTGACTCTCATCAATTAGTTACATTAGATTTAAGTAATAGTGTTAACTTAGAATTAATTGACAGTTCAGCTTTTCGAGGGCATTCTAATAGCCAATATCAAACATTAGAAACAGTTTTATTACCAGGCAGTTTAAAATATATTAATCGTTCAGCATTTGAACAAAACAAAATTGTTAATATAATTATCCCTTCAAGTGTTAAAGAAATAGAAGAAAATGCTTTTACTAGTAATCCTTTAACTGAAATTTTTGTTAAGGGAAAAGTAGATGAAACTAATTTTGATTCATTAGGATCTTATTGGAGTGGTAGTTGTGTAGGTGATTGTATAGTTTATGAATTAGCGTCATGTTTTACAGTTACTAATGGTATCATAACCGATTATGCTGATGCATGTAGTAATGATGTTATAATTCCAGATTCTATTAATAATGTTGTTATAACAGGTATTGGAAATAATGCATTTGATAATAAAGATTTAAACTATATAAAAATTCCTAGTTCTATTACAAGTATAGGAGATAATGCATTCATTAATAATTCTAATTTACAATATATTTCAGTTGTTAATAAAGCTAGTGAAACTGATTTTACTAGTACAGGTAATAATTGGAATGATAATAAAAAAGTTATTTATGAAAATAATCAAGATAGTTGTTATGATATTATTTACGGTATATTAACTTAATATTACAAGATTGATATCTGTAGTAAAGATTTAATTATTCCAAATAATGTTACTAGTATTCAAGATGGGGTAAAGGTTTCTAGTAGTAATATAACTGGAATATTTAAAGATATGAATATAAATAGTGTAGTATTTAATGATTCTTTAACTCATATAGGAAATTACTCATTCATGAATAATGACATTAATATTTTAAACTTACCTAATAGCTTAATTAGTGTTGGTGAGAGTGCATTTGAAGGTAATTTAATTACTACTGTTAATGTAGAAGAGAATGCTAATAAAATAACATTTGGTGAAGATTGGAGTTCAATATTAAAAGTTAATTTTGAAGGTAATAGTTATCAAAATAATTGTTTTGTAATTACTGATACTACTTTAAACAAATATGAGTCATATTGTAATGGTAATGTTGATTTATCTGTTAGTATTAATGGTGTTGATATAACAAGTATAGGTGATAATGCATTTAATAGTGCTGTTGTTAATAATATAATTTTATCTGATAATATAACAAATATTGGGAATAGTGCATTTAAAAATAATAATATTTTATCTATTAATTTACCTAATAATTTAACTAGTATTGGAAGTAATGCATTTGAAAATACAAGCTTACTTAATATAACGATTCCAAGTAGTGTTGAAACAATAGGTAATAATGCATTTATAGATAATAATGACTTAATAATAAATGTTCAAGGTAAAATAAATGAAAGTGGATTTACGAGTGTGGGAGATAATTGGTATGGTACTGCAACAGTAAATTATGGAGGTTAAGAATGAAAAAAATATTTATAATAATTATCATTTTATTAGTAGTAGGACTAGGAATCTGGTCTGCTACTATCATAATGGATAATATGAGTTTTGAAACAGATCCTACTTGTTTTACAGTAGAAGATAATAAGATAACCGCTTATAATGAAGTTTGTGATGTGAAGGTTAAAATTCCAAGTACTATTAATGGTGTAGAAATTAAAGAAATTGATAACTACGCTTTTAAAGATTTAGATTTAACTGATGTTATTATTGAAGAAGGAATTGAAGTAATAGGATTTTCTGCTTTTGAAGGTAATTTAATAACTAGACTAGAACTACCTAGTTCATTAAAAAATATTAAAGCTTATGCTTTTAATGATAATAAAATAGAAAATTTAGATTTACCTTATATTGAAACTATAGGTGTTATGGCTTTTAATAACAATGAATTAAAAGAGAGTGATGCTTATATATATTTACCTAGGAATGGTGAATATGATAAGGAAGTATTAATTGGTTATGGTGGTAAAGATAAAGATATTAAAATACCTGATTCTGTAACTACTTTATACTTGAATGCTTTAGAAGGAAACGAATTAACAAATGTAGATTTAAATAAAGTAGAAAGATTAGAAAAAAATAGTTTAGCTGATAATCTATTAACTACTATAACTATTCCTAGTAGTGTTAATTATGTAGGTGAAGATAGTTTAAGTGATAATGAATTAACTGATATTATAATCTTAGGTAAAACAAGTATAGAAGAGTTTAATATATTTGATATGAATTTAGAAGAAATTGTAAAATTCCAATAAAAAAAATTTCTAAATTTAGAAATTAAATAGATAAATGTGAAAAAAACATGAAATTAATAATAAAAATATAGACAGTCTATTAAAACGGTGTTATAATATTAAATGTCAATTTAATTGACAACCATTTTATTTTACTAGTAAGAATCATTTACTAGAAAAAAAACAATCATTTATATGATTGTTTTTTTACATAACCATTAACGACATCACTACTGATGCAACCATAATGACTAAAAGCAA
>CAYJEP010000002.1:3626-5722 GCA_964369555.1 uncultured Muribaculaceae bacterium
TTCATTTTAAACACCTCTATTTAATTATAAACTAAATATTCGATTTTTGGAATATTTTTTTATTTAATTAATAAAGTTTATTGAGGTGATCATGTGAAAAAAGTATTGGACAAGTTAAAGTTTAGAGTTAAGATTGATAAAAAGATGTTAATATTTTTTACGACATTACTAATTGCAGGAATAGTTATGGGAATAATATTTGCAACTATTTTAAAAGCTACTGATAAATCTTTAGTTCAAAATCATTTGAATGCTTTTATTACTAATATTAATGATCTAAATTATAATTTAACTTTAAAAAACAATTTAATTTCTACTGGCTTATACGTTTTTGGGATATGGCTTTTAGGGATTTCTGTTATTGGAATTCCAATAATAGTAGGGATGTTTTTTATAAAAGCTTTTATTTTGGGATTTAGTATAGGTGCGGTATTTATAACTTTTGGAACTAGAGGAATTTTATTTAATTTGATTTACATTATTCCTAGTAATATTATAACAATGATTAGTTTATTAATATTGAGTATTTACGCAATTAGTTTTTCTTTATTATTGATTTACAACATATTTAAAAAGAAAAATATGGACTTTAAAGTAATGGTTAATAAATATATAATTGTACTATCATACAGTTTAATAATTAATATACTAATGGCTTTATATAATACTTATCTAATGCCTTATTTAATAAAAACTTTTTTTATATAAATTCAATTGCATTTCATATAAGAGTGTGATATAATTGCTTAGTCGAAAAGGAGTTTTTTATGAAAAAAAGAAATATAGCAATTATAGCTCACGTAGATCACGGTAAGACTACGTTAGTTGATAAATTATTACAATCTTCAGGAACTTTTAGAGATAATGAAAATGTCATTGAAAGAGCAATGGATTCAAATGATTTAGAAAGAGAAAGAGGAATTACAATTTTAGCTAAAACAACAGCTATTAATTATAATGACCACCGTATAAATATCTTAGATACACCAGGACATGCTGATTTTGGTGGAGAAGTTGAAAGAATCATGAACATGGTTGATGGTGTTTTACTTGTAGTAGATGCTTATGAAGGAACTATGCCTCAAACAAGATTCGTATTAAAAAAAGCACTAGAAGCTAATGTAACACCTATTTTAGTTATAAATAAAATAGATAAAGATTCAGCTAGACCTGAACAAGTAATAGATGAAGTTTTAGAATTATTCATTGAACTTGGTGCGAATTCGGAACAATTAGATTTTCCAATTTTATTTGCTTCAGCTTTAAAAGGTGTTTCAGGAGTTGATTATAAAAACTTAGAAGATAGTATGACTCCAATACTAGATAGTATTTTAGAAAATATACCAGAACCAAATGTAACAGAAGGTGGATTACAATTCCAACCAGCATTACTTGATTATAATGACTTTTTAGGTAGAATTGGTATTGGACTTATTAAAAGAGGAAAAATCAAAGTAAATCAAATGGTTAATATTATTAGATTAGATGGTTCTATTAAACAATTTAGAATTCAAAAATTATTTGGTTTCTTAGGTCTTAAAAGAATTGAAATAGAAGAAGCAGAAGCTGGAGATATAGTTGCAATTGCTGGACTTACTGATATTTCAGTTGGGGAAACTGTTTGTGATGATATAAAAGAAGCTTTACCTGTTTTAAGAATTGATGAGCCTACTTTACAAATGGAGTTTGGTGTTAATACCTCACCATTTTGTGGTAAAGAAGGAGAATTTTTAACAGCTAGAAAAATAGAAGATAGATTATTTAAAGAGACTGAAAAAGATGTATCTTTAAAAGTAGAAAAAAAAGATAATGAAACTTGGATAGTATCTGGTATGGGAGAATTACATTTATCTATTTTATTTGAAAACATGAGAAGAGAAGGTTATGAATTACAAGTAGCCAAACCTCAAATTATAAAAAAAGAAATAGATGGTGTTTTATGTGAACCTTATGAAGAAGTTCAAATAGATGTTAATGATGAATCAATTGGTGCGGTTATTGAAGCCTTAGGTAAAAGAGGTGGAGATATGATTTCTATGAATAATGTTGGAAGTATTACAAGATTAAATTATAGTGCTCCTTCAAGAGGTTTAATA
>CAYJEP010000002.1:5732-18354 GCA_964369555.1 uncultured Muribaculaceae bacterium
TGACATTAACAAAAGGATATGGTATTTTAAATCATAGATTTTCTGAATATAAAACTGCTACTTCTATGGAAGTTGGAAAACGTAGTAATGGTGTTTTAGTTTCTATGGAAAATGGAAAAGCTACAGCTTACGCTTTAGGAGGACTAGAAGATAGAGGTATTATGTTTATTGAACCTGGTATCGAAGTTTATGAAGGTATGGTTGTTGGTGAGAATAATCATGATAACGATTTAGCAGTAAACGTTGTTAAAGGTAAACAATTAACAAACACAAGAAGTGCTGGTAAAGATAATACAGTAGTTCTTAAGAAAACTAGAAAAATGAGTTTAGAAAATTGTTTAGATTTTATTGATGATGATGAGTTAGTAGAAGTAACTCCACTTAATTATAGAATTAGAAAAAGAATTTTAAATACAGAACAAAGAAAAAAAACACAAAAAAAATACTAATATAGTATTTTTTTATTGGAAAAATGTTAAGTTATTAGTTTTTATAGTTTCTTTGATTATAGTTTCATTTTCTGGAGGTTTACTAACTATTTTGTCAACCGGTTTTATTAAAGGTATATTTATATTGTCGACATTCTTAAACTAGTTTGGTTGACAAAAGTTAAGGTTTTTTGTGAACCAGTTAATATTTTTCCTAAACTTAACCCTTTAAATAGACTACTAAATAAACCAGTTTTAGTTGCACCAGCAGTCATTGTAGGAATTCCAGCATAAAATGGATAGTAGTTCATATAATCACCTTTCTAAAATATTATATGTTTTTTTGAAAAATATTTTACATTTATGTTTTTTGTGGTATAATAATAATTGAAGAATAGAGGATAGTGTGGTGAGCAAATGAATAAACCTTTTTATTTATTGCCTTTTGTTTATGTTTATCGAGCATTTAGATTGTTAGCACTAAGTATTTTAAAAATAATCAAATATTTTTATGTTGGTTTTTTTATGGCGTGTACAACAATTATAAGTTTAATATTAACATTGGTAATATATTCAATCCGTTGGTTTTTGATTGGTATTGCATTTTTATGTTATTTAGTCTACAAAGTTTTTAAATATTTCTTTTTAGGAATTTATGGTATTTATTATTATATATTTAGGTTCTTTAAAAAGTTAAGTACTGAAAACAAAAAAGCTATAGAAAAAAGAGCTTTAGAGAGTGAAAAAAAAGCAATTGCACGTGAACACAACCGTCAAATTGAAGAAGAAAATAAAAAACGCTTGTTAGAAAAAAAACAACAAGAAAAACAAGCGAAAGAATTAGCAAAACAAGAAATCAAAGAAAAAACAAAAGATGACACATATATTAATGAAAACTTTAAATTTGAAAAGAAATCGTTTGCTAGTAAAATTGATGAATTTTTTGCTAAAATTGGGTCAGCATTCAAGAAAAAAGAAAATAAAAAAGATATCAATAGAGAAGCTCTGCTATTAGATTTAGAGGGTGCGGATGCAGAAAAAAGTGATACAAAAATTATGTATCGTTATGTTGCTAAAGATGAAAATGGAAAAATTGAACGTGGAGTTTTCTCAGCATATTCTAAAGTTGAAGTACATTCATTTTTATTAAGTGAAAATAAAGAAGTTTACAGCATTGAAACTAGTAAATGGATTCAAATGTTATATGGTTCTGATCAATCTACAAATGCTAAAAAAATCAAAACTTCAGATTTAATCTTTTTTATAACTCAATTGTCTACATATATAAAAGCTGGAATAACATTAGTTGAAGCTCTTAAAATTTTATCTAGCCAGTTTAAAAATATAACTTATAGACGAGTTTTTAGAAATATGATTTATGATTTATCAACCGGAGATAACTTTTCTGATGCGATGATTAAACAAGGAAATGCTTTTCCTAGATTATTAATAAATATGATTAAAGCATCTGAAATGACAGGGGAACTACCTGAGGCTTTAGATGATATGGCAGATTATTATACAGAGACTGAAAAAACTAGAAAACAAATGATAACAGCACTTATTTATCCAACAATGGTATTTATCGTTGCAATTGCAGCTTTGGTATTCATTATGGTGTTTGTGGTTCCAAACTTTGTTCGTTTATATGAAGATTTAGACGGTGTATCACTACCATGGATTACAATAGCTGTATTAAATGTAAGTAATTTCTTACAAACATCTTATATTATGTTGATATTAGTAATAGTAAGTTCAATAGTGTTATTTATATTCTTGATGAAAAAAGTTAAAGCATTTAAAGAATTAATGCAATGGATATTTATGCATATTCCAGTTCTTGGAAAAGTTATTATTTATAATGAGGTAACTATGTTTACTAAAACATTTGCTTCTCTTTTATCACATAGCGTCTTTATAACTGATAGTATGGATATTTTAAATAAAATAACAAATAATGAAATATATAGATCTTTAATTTTAGATACGATTGCTAATTTAGCTAAGGGAGACAAAATTTCTTTGGCATATAAAGATCACTGGGCTTTCCCAATACCAGCTTATGAAATGATAAAAACTGGAGAACAAACAGGACAACTACCAGAGATGATGGGTAAAGTTGCTGTTTATTACCAAGAACTTCATCATAATGCGGTAACTAGAATTAAAACTTTGGTAGAACCACTTTTAATTATTTTCTTAGCAGTAATGGTAGGGACAATAATTTTATCTATTATTTTACCAATGTTTGACATGTATAATAATATAATATAGCAGGAGGAAATAATGATTGCAGTAAGTATGTTTTTAATAGGTACAATTTTGGGTTCATTTTATAATGTGGTTGCTAGTAGGATTACTGAAGGAAAATCAATAGTAAATCCTCCTAGTCACTGTTCTAACTGTAATCATGTATTAAAATCTTTTGAATTAATTCCAATTTTTTCTTACTTTTTACAAGGTGGGAAATGTTCAAATTGTAAAATTAAATTATCGATTTTCTATCCAATATCTGAAATAATAAGCGGACTATTGTTTATGATTAGTTTTTTAGTATTTGGGTTATCATTAGAACTTATTATAGCCTTAACATTTGTATCACTCTTAATTATTATAGTTTTAAGTGATATATATTACATGATAATAGAAGATGTTGTTTTAATATTCTTTGGATTATTATTATCAATAGAAATTTATTTTATAAATGGATTAGAAAGTTTATTAACAGCAATATTTGCTGGTATAGTGAGTTTCTTAATAATGTTAACCTTGAAATTTATGGGAGATTTTCTTTTTAAAAAGGAATCACTTGGTGGGGGAGACATTAAATTAATGTTAGTACTTGGATTAGTAATAGGAATAGAAGGAACTTTAATTACTATCTTCTTATCTGCTTTTATAGCTTTACCAGTAGCATTAATATTTATGAAAAATGAAAACCATGAAATACCGTATGGTCCATTTTTAGGACTAGCTTCCTTAATTATTTATTTTGCAGGTGTTGATTTAAACTTTATTTTAAACTTAGTAGGAGCAATTTAATTGCTTTTTTCCTTGACAAAAAAAGTTTTAAATGATAATATAATGCCATGAAATGAGGGGGAATGTATGGGAATTATAAAAGAAATGAGTGTGTCTAACAAACTTATACAAGTTTTAGCTGAAGATAAGATTAAAAAATTAAGTTTAGTTTTCACAGGTAATTCAATCACTAGTGGTTTTACTGTTAGTGACAAGGTTATACCGATGGGACAGAGAATACCAACGATAATTTTACAAAATTTAAAAGAATTAAATGTCGGAATATATGATGTAGCAATAGCTGGAGATAATTCTGATGAACATTTATTAAATAATTATATCAACAATACACCTTTAAAAGATTATGTTGATTTTAATAGAGCCAATTACTTTGTTGATGGAAATATGGGAGCGAAATGTAATATAACAGAAGAAGAATTTGAACAATATTATAATTTCACATATAATTCAGATATAACGATTCAAGAGGCAATGTTTTCAGAACAAAAAGAAGAGGCAAATATAGTTGTATATTGTGGTTTGACCGGGAAGTTTTTAGACAATTTTGATAGAGGTGTTTTAGGTGATATGGTCAACTCATTTTCTAAGATTAAACAAGATTATGGAAGTGCACATGGCTTTTTGAGTTCAATATCGAATAAAAACAGACAAGGGAAAAACACTCAGGTTTATATTATTGGAGTACCTAATTTTTTAGGAATTCGTGTAGCTGAAATTTGGAATAGTAAACTTAGAAAATTAGCCAAGTATTACCCTAATGCTGTTTTCGTAGAACCAGTAATTGGAAAAATGTTTTATAAAAATGGTATAGATATTCACTATGATGCTTCTGAATATGAAAAGGCTATTGTTAAAATATTTACTGCGATGATAGAAAATTATAAAAACACTAAAATTCATATTGAAATAGATAGATTATTACATCAAGCAGGTTTAGCTAATATGAAAACAAATTTTAACAAAGTTAAAGATCTAGATGAAAAAATAATTTCGATTTTAGAAAAATATGGTCTTAACAAAATTGAAATGGGTTCACTTCTACGTGATTTTGATAAACGATATAAACTAGTATACCCACATGAATTTTATTATTTAAAAGATAGAGACTTAATTAAGACTATTGGAAGTAAATTATAATAAGCAATTTAATTGCTTTTTTTAGTTCTGTAATGATATAATATAAATGGTGATTTTATGTTTAAAAAATTAACTTTATTTACATTTTTATTTGTTCTTATAGATCAAGTGATTAAATCAATAGTAACTTTTAATATGAGTGTTTTTGATAGTATTACAGTAATTAAGAATTTTTTTAATATAACTTATGTTCAAAATAAAGGAGCAGCCTTTAGCATTTTAGAGGGGCATAGCTGGTTATTTATTATTTTAGCTATAGTTGCTCTTAATTTGATTTATTTCTTTTTCTTAAAGGAGAAAGAATTAGAAAAATATGAAGTTATATTGTATAGTTTACTAATTAGTGGAATTTTGGGTAATCTAATAGATAGAGTTATGTTTGGTTATGTAATAGATTTTTTAGATTTTACTATTTTTGGATATGATTTTGCTATTTTTAATTTAGCTGATACATTTATTGTGATATCGGTTATAATTATAGTTATATTAAGTTTTTTGGAGGAGAAAAATGAAGTTTCAAATAGAAGAAGAAAATGAAAGAATAGATTTATTTCTTTCAAAAAAATTAGATGTTAGTCGTAGCAAAGTTGTTAAGAATATTGATAAAATATTAGTTAATGATAATCCTGTTAAGGCTAGTTATACAGTTAAAAATGGGGATGTAGTAACAGTTTTAGATTTTGAAGAAGAAATAACAGATATAATACCTGAAGATATTCCTATTGATATTGTTTTTGAAAATGATGATTTAATTGTTATTAATAAAGCTAATGGTATGGTTGTTCACCCTGCTATTGGAAATAAAACTAAAACTTTAGTTAACGCTTTATTATATCATTTTAATAGTTTAAGTAGTGATTCTATTAGACCTGGTATTGTTCATAGAATAGATGCTTATACAACTGGATTATTAATGGTTGCTAAGAACGATAAAACTCATGAGTTATTATCAAAGCAACTTAGTCTTAAAACAGCTACTAGAAAATATATTGCCCTTGTATGGGGAGTTATAAAAAATGATACTGGTACAATTGATGCGCCAATTGGTAGAGATTTTAAAGACAGAAAAAAAATGGGTGTCACATCAACTAATAGTAAAGATGCGATTACACATTTTAAAGTGCTACAAAGATTTAAAAATGCTACTTTAATTGAGTTACAACTTGAAACAGGAAGAACTCATCAAATTAGAGTTCACATGAATTATATTGGATATCCTATTGTTAATGATCCTGTTTATGGTAGAAGAAAGATTATCGATCAAACAGGTCAATGTTTACACGCGAAAACATTAGGGTTTATGTATAATGATGAATATATGGAATTCGATAGTGAATTACCAGAATGTTTTACAAATATTTTAAATACTTTTGAGGAGTGATTAAATGGAACTTAAAAAAGAAGAAGAAATGATAATGAAGTTACTTCATTTCTTTATTACTAAACATAATTATAATCCAGTAGTTCTTCACGGAGCGAAAAATGAAATATGGTTAGAAAATTTAAATAGTGATTATAAAATTATTCGCTTGGTTTCTAAATATATTCATAACGATGAACAAATGAATTATGATTTAGTTAAAACTAATCAGATATCAAAGTCTATTAAGAAAAAAATTTTTTCTTCTAAGGTATCTGTACTTAGTATCTTTGTTAATGTTGGAGATGAAGTTAATATTACTGATTTTGATAATATTAAATCTATTAGTATTAAAAAAATTAACGATATTTATAAGAATAAATTGGTTTTAGAGTTATTTCCTAATATAAAAGATAGTTTAGTATATGATGAAAAGGGTATGATTTTATTTACAAAACTATCTAATGAGATTAATTTAAAAGCCAAAGAAGATTCAACTAAAATGGATGCCTTATTTAAAAATGATAAACCCATAATTACAATTGGTTTAGTAATTGCTTGTTTTGCTATGTTTTTTATAGCGTTTATGCTTGGAAACGGAATAAATGTAGAGATATTATTAAAACTTGGCGCTAATAACAGGTTTTATGTTTTAACATTTAATGAGTATTACCGTTTGATCACATCTTTCTTCCTACATGGAGATATTATTCATTTAGCATTTAATATGTATATTTTATATATTATAGGTGGGAAAATTGAAAATTTATATGGAAAATATAAATATATATTAATACTATTATTTAGTACAATTAGTGGTAGTATGTTATCAATAATATTCTCAAATTCAATTAGTGTAGGAGCATCTGGAGCTATATTTGGTTTACTTGGAGCCTTGGTTTATTTTGGATTTCATTATAGAATTTATATGACTACGGTAATTAAAAATCAAATTATTCCACTAATTTTACTTAATTTATTACTAGGGTTTATGATGAGTGGTATTGATAATGCTGCTCATATAGGGGGATTGATTGGTGGATTTTTAATTAGTATGGCATGTGGGGTTAAATATAAATCTACAAAAAGTAATATTGTAAATGGAATAATTTTAACTATAATATATACTTCTTTCTTGTTATATTTAATAACTAGAATATAAATTACTATAAAGATATGTTTTAATTTTAAACAATTCAATTAAATATGATTTAACAAGTCATATTTTTTATTGATAATGAGCTAGTTAAATGTTATAATGTAAAAGGTGATATATATGGTTTATTTAGATTATTCTGCTACAACTCCAGTTGATAAAGATGTATTAAATACATTTGTTTTGGTAACTAATGATTTTATTGGAAATCCTAATTCCTTACACAAATTGGGAGTAGAAGCTAAAAATATTATTGATGATGCAACTAGTCAAATTGCTAAGATTTTAAATGTCAAAGATAATGAGATTATTTATACGTCTGGCGCATCGGAATCTAACAATATGGCAATTAAAGGGATCGCATTAAAATATAAAAATAGAGGAAAACACATTATAACAACTAATTTTGAACATTCTTCTATTTATGGTCCTTTAAGTTATTTGCAAAAAGAAGGGTTTTCTTATTCTTTTGTCAATAGTGATGAACACGGTCGTGTGGATTTAGAACACTTAAAAGAATTATTAACTGATGAAACTATTTTAGTTACTGTCGGTGCGGTTAATAGTGAAATTGGTATTATTCAACCTATAAAAGAAATTGGTGAAATATTAAAAGAACATAAATGTTTTTACCACGTTGATATGACACAATTATTAGGGAAAGAAAAAGTTGATTTAACTAATGTTGATTTAGCTTCATTTACGGCGCATAAAATATATGGTCCTAAAGGAATAGGATTTTTATATAAAAAGGAAAATATTTCTTTAGAACCACTAATAAATGGAGGGAAATCTACTTCTATATTTAGAAGTGGTACTCCAACTCCTGCTTTGATTGCTTCAATGTCAAAAGCTATTAGATTGATAACTGAAAGTTTAAATGATAACAAATCATATCTTAAAAGAATTAATGAAGATTTAAAATTATTTTTAAGTAATTATAAAGATTTATATATTAATAGTAATGATTATTGTGTTTACAATATTTTAAACTTTAGTTTAGTTGGTGTGCAACCTGAAACTTTATTACATGCTTTGGAAAAATATGAGATTTATATTTCAACTCAAACTGCTTGTTCAAGTAGTGATAATATATCTAAGTCTGTTTATGCTTTAACTAAAGATGAAAAAATAGCTTCTTCATCTGTTAGGGTTAGTTTATCTCATTTAACTAATGAAGAAGAATTAGATTACTTTAAGAAATATTTTGATTTATGTTATAAGGAGTTAAAATGAGGGTTAGTAAAGTAGATTATTATTTAGAAATCGCTTTATCTGTAGCTAAACGAAGTACTTGTTTAAGAAGAAGATTTGGTTGTATTATAGTTAATAATGATGAAATTATAGCAACAGGATATAACGGCGCACCTAGGGGAAGAAAAAATTGTAGTGAACTAGGTTTTTGTATGAGAGAGAAATTAAATATTCCAAGGGGAGAACGTTACGAGATGTGTCGTAGTGTTCACGCTGAACAAAATGCTATAATATCAGCTTCTAGAAAAGATTGTATTGGTGCTACTTTATATTTGATGGGAATTGAAACTGATGATAGTTTAGTTTATAAAACAGCTCCTTGTATGCTTTGTAAAAGAATGGTTATTAATAGTGGTATTACTAAAGTTATCACTAAAGATTTAGAAGGTTTTATTGAATATTCCGTAGAAGATTGGATAAATGATGATGATAGTTTAAAAGGAGAGTTTGGTTATTAATGAGAATTGTTATGATAACAGCTATGTGGTGTAGTGCCTGTTTAATAGTAGCGCCCAAAGTAAGAGAGTTAACTAAGAATATTGATTTACTTGAACTTGATTATGATTTTGATGACTATGAATATGAAATTGGTAAAATTTTACCAGTTTTAATTAAAGAAGTAGATGGGAAGGAAGTTTCTAGATTAATTGGTGAAAAAACTAAAGAAGAGATAGAAGCTTTTATAGGTGTATGATGAAGAAAATAGTATTTTTAATTTTTTTATTTTTATTTATTCCTGTAGTTGACGCTAAAGAAGTTAATTTGTATTTTTTCTATTCTGAGACATGTGTACACTGCCAAGCAGAAATAGAGTGGTTAGAAGAAAATTATAAAGATGATGAAGAGTTAAATATTATAATGTTAGAATCAGTAAAAAATAAAGAGAATAATTCTTTATTTACAGATGTTAGTAGTGCTTTAAAGATGGGAACTGCTTTAACTCCTACTACTGTGATTGGAACTACTGGTATTAAAGGTTTTAGTGATACTCAAATAAGTCAAATAGAAACTGCTATAGAGTATTATAAAAATAATGAACATGTTGATGTTGTTGATATAATAAAAAATGATTTAGATATTGAATATGAAATAATTCCGCCTGATGGTGAGTTTATTTTACCGTTTTTAGGAACTATAGATCCTAAAGAAATCTCATTACCGATAGTTGCAATGGTTATCGGATTTATTGATGGGTTTAATCCTTGTGCGATGTGGGTATTAATATTTTTAATTAGTATGTTATTTAATATGAAAAACAGAAAGAAAATGTGGATTATAGGTATTTCTTTCTTAATTTCATCTGCTTTATTTTATTTACTAGCAATGTTATCAGTTTTACAACTTAGTATATTCTTTAATTCGTCTAATTTATTTAGAATTTTAATAGGAATTGTAGCTTTAATAGGTGCTTATATAAATTTAAAAACATATATTGAAGAGAGAAAACAAGAAGACGGTTGTCAAATAGTTGATGATAAAAAAAGAAAAAAAATAATGGTTAAAATGAAAAATATTATTAAAACAATTGATGATGATACAAGTATTTTTAAAGATAAAAAGTTTTTAATAGCTATCTTAGGTATTATTTCACTAGCTGTTTCAGTTAATATTATTGAACTTGCTTGTACTAGTGGATTACCTGCTATATTTACACAAATCTTAGCTTTAAATGATTTATCTGCTAGTCAATATTTGCTTTATTCATTAATTTATATTTTATTTTATTTAATTGATGATTTAATTGTTTTCTTTATAGCGATGACTACTTTAAAATTAACTGGTATTTCAACTAAATACAATAAATTATCACATTTAATAGGCGGAATAGTGATGGTTATAATAGGATTACTTATGATCTTTAAACCAGAATGGGTAATGTTTAATTTTGTATAATCAAAAGTTTTTAGAAATAATTAGCAATTTAGACTATAAACCTAAATTGCTATTACATTCTTGTTGTGCGCCTTGTAGTAGTTATGTAATAAATTATTTAAAGGATTATTTTATATTAGATGTGTTATTTTATAACCCTAATATCGAACCTTTAGACGAGTATTTAAAAAGAAAAAACGAACAAATAAAACTTTGTCAAAAATTGGGAATAAAATATATTGATTCGGATTATGAAAATGAAGTTTTTAGAAATAATATCAAAGGGTTAGAAAAAGAGTTAGAGGGAAAAGGTCGTTGTTTAGTATGTTTTAAAACTAGATTGAAAAAGGCTAGTGAAATGTCAAGTGAATATGATTACTTCACCACAACACTAACAGTTAGCCCACATAAAAATAGTAAAATTATTAATGAAATAGGATTATCTTTAAGTGATAAATATTTAGTTAGTGATTTTAAAAAGAATGATGGGTACAAAAAAAGTATTTTATACAGCAAGGAATATGATCTTTATAGACAAGATTATTGTGGATGTATATTTTCAAGAAGGGAAAATTTATGATAGAAGTAATTATTTTAGGAATTATTCAAGGTATTGCAGAGTTTTTGCCAATATCTTCATCGGCACATTTGATTTTAGTTAGAGAAGTTTTTGGACTTTATTTAGCTGAAGGGATATCGTTATCATTTGATGTCGCACTACACTTTGGAACTTTATTAGCAATAATAATTTTCTTCTTTAAAGAATTGTTTGCAATTTTAAAAGATGGTTTAACTAAAGGTGTTAAAACAATTAACGGTAAAATATTTTGGTTTTTAATGATAGCAACTGTACCAGCTGCTATTGTAGGTGTTTTATTTGAAGATGTAATAGATACATTCTTTAGAAAACAAATTTGGTTAATAGCAACCGCACTAATTGTAATGGGAATTATTATATATGTGGTTGATAAGAAAAACAAATCCGATAGGGAAATGAAAGATTTAAAATGGTATCAAGCTTTATTTGTAGGATGTATGCAAGTGTTTGCTTTAATTCCTGGATTTTCACGTTCAGGAACTACTATTACTGCTTCTAGATTACTAAAGTTAAATAGGGAAGAAAGTGCGAAGTTCTCATTTTACTTAGCTATTCCAGTAATAGCAGGTGGGACTTTATATAGTTTAATTAAACCTGGTACTATTGATATGATCAGTGAGAATTTATCAGTATTTGCAGTAGGGATTTTTATTTCTTTCTTAACTGGATTATTTTGTATTTCATTCTTATTAAAATATATTAGAAAAAATGATTTTAAAATATTTATGATATATAGAGTAATCGCTGGTATTGCAGTATTATTGTGGCTTTTATTTTAAGGAGATAATATATGTTTAAGGATAAAAAAATATTTATATTAGGTATGGCAAGATCAGGATATGAAGTAGCTAAACTTTTAGTGAAAGAAAATTGTAAAATTTTAATAACTGATAAAGTTAATAATGAATCTCAAATAAAGGAGTTAACTGATTTAGGTATAACATGTGTAATTACAGATTTACAAGCTGAGTTACTTGACGATAGTTTTGATTATGTAATTAAAAATCCTGGTGTACCTATTGATAATCCTGTTTGTTTAAAAGCAGAAGAACTTAATATTGAAGTAATTAATGAAGTGGAAGTAGCTTATCACTTTTTGAAGAATGTGAAAATAATAGGTGTAACTGGATCTAATGGTAAAACTACAACAACAACTTTAATTTATAACATATTAAAAAAATCTAATTTAAATGTTCATTTAGGTGGAAATATAGGTATACCTTTGAGTAAATTAGTTACTGACATAAAAGAACATGATATTTTAGTAATTGAACTTTCCGCACAACAATTACTTAACTTTAAAGATTTTAAAGTCGATATAGCAGTTTTAACTAATTTAGTTCCTGTGCATTTAGACTTTTTTAAAGACTATGAATTTTATATTAATTGTAAGAAAAGAATATTTAAAGGTTGTAGTTTAGGAATAGTAAATGAGCTTAATTTAGATTGTTTAACTATTTCTAGTGGGTACAATAACTTATATTTTAATAGTTTAAATAAATCTGATTTGTATTTTGATGATTATATTTATTATAAAAATGAAAATATTATTAGTTTAAAGGATATTAAAGTTAAGGGTGTACATAATTATGAGAATATAATGTGCGCTATTGCTGTAGCTAAACAGTTTAATATTCAAAATGATGTTATTGTTGAAAGTTTAAAAGAATTTAAAGGAGTAGAACACAGATTAGAGTTTGTTGATGAAATCAATGGTGTTTCATTTTATAATTAATAGACAGCACCTAAGGTGGCAGCGCCGCGCCCCGCGGGCC
>CAYJEP010000002.1:18364-19603 GCA_964369555.1 uncultured Muribaculaceae bacterium
CTTTAAAATCGTTTAATACGCCTACTATTTTATTACTTGGTGGGCTAGACAGAAATCATTCATTTGATGATTTACTAGATTATATGAATAATGTTAAATGTGTTATTAGTTACGGTGAAACTAAAAATAGAATATTTGAATTTTGTAATAAAAATTCTATTCCTTGTTTTAAAGAAGACAACTTAAAAAAAGCAGTAGATGAAGCAATTAAGTATTCAACTATTGGTGATACTATACTGCTTAGTCCAGCTTGTGCCTCTTGGGACTCTTATAAAAATTTTGAAGAAAGAGGCATTGAATTTAAAAATATAGTAAATGGAGATGTTTAATGGTAAGTTTCAATGTTATATGGAATGGACCAAAAAATATGTTAAAAACTATTTAAAAACAATTAGTAAATTATACATTAAAAAGGAGAAAATATGAAAATAAAAAATATAATAGGTAGAGAAGTTTTGGATTCAAGAGGGAATCCTACAGTTGAAGTAGATGTAATCTTAGAAAATGGAGTAATGGGACGTGCTATGGTACCTTCTGGTGCATCTACTGGTGAAAGAGAAGCAATAGAATTAAGAGATAATGATTCTAGATATTTAGGTAAAGGTGTTTTAAAAGCTGTATCTAATGTTAATAATGAATTAAAAGACTTATTAATAGGTAAAGATGTTACTGATCAAAAAGCAATAGATTATTTAATGATAGAAGCAGATGGAACTAAAAACAAAGGAAACTTTGGAGCAAACGCTATTTTGGGTGTTTCTATGGCTTGTTTAAAAGCAGCAGCAAACTATAATAATGTTCCACTTTATAAATATGTTGGTAATGGAACTAATCAACCAGTACCTATGATGAATATCATAAACGGTGGAGCTCATGCTGATAATAAATTAGATTTTCAAGAGTTTATGATTATTCCTCAAGCTAGTACTATTAAAGAACGTGTTAGAATGGGAGCGGAGATTTTTCATGCTTTAAAAGCAGTTTTAAAATCAAATGGTTTAAATACTGCTGTTGGAGATGAAGGTGGTTTCGCACCTAATCTAAGTTCTAATGAAGAAGGTTTTAAATTAATCATTGAAGCTATAACTAAAGCTGGATATAAAGCAGGTGTTGATGTTATGTTAGGAATAGATGTAGCTGCTTCAGAATTTTATAAAGATAGTAAGTATGTATTAGAAGGTGAAAATAGAAGTTTAACTACTGAAGAGTTAGTTGAATTTTATGTTGATTTAGTTAATA
>CAYJEP010000002.1:19613-42073 GCA_964369555.1 uncultured Muribaculaceae bacterium
TGAAGATCCAGTAGATGAAAATGATTGGGAAGGATTTAAATTAATTACTGAAAAAATTGGAGATAAAGTTCAATTAGTAGGAGATGATTTATTTGTAACTAATAAAGAGTGTTTACAACAAGGAATTGATATGAAAGCTGGAAACGCTATTTTATTAAAAGTTAATCAAATTGGTACTATTACTGAAACTTTAGAAACAATTGAATTAGCTAAATCTAATGGATATAAAACAGTTTTATCTCATAGATCAGGTGAAACTGAAGATACAATTATTGCTGATTTATCAGTTGGACTTGATTTAGGACAAATTAAAACAGGTTCATTATCAAGAAGTGATCGTGTTAGTAAATATAATCAATTAATTAGAATAGAAGAAGAACTGAATATTTAATTCAGTTTTTTTGTTGTAAAACTATAGTATAATGGTGTAAAAGGTGATTAAATGAAAGATATTCAACTGTTAAATGTTAAGACTTTATTAGAAAATAACAAATATAATGAAGCAATGGAAGTTTTAAGTTATTCAACAAATAGAAATGGAGATTTTTACAAACAATTTTTATATGCTACAATGATAGCTTTTGAGATTGATAGAATCGAAGAATCAAATGAAATTTTAAAGAGTTTCTAATAAACTTCTTATTTTGGTCAAGCGACGATTCAAATGGGTAAAAACGATTTATTGGTTGGTAAATATGAAGAAGCAAAAGAATTATTAAAATATATTAAAGTTAATAAGGAAAATGAATTAGAGCTATTTACTTTGGCATGTTATCTTAAAGTTGAAATGAATACCTCTTATATTGATAGAAATTTATATTCGTTAAATCAATTTTCTAATTATAGTGAAAAAGCATTTTTAAGTCATATCGAAGATGGTCACTGTCATGATCAAACTTCCCAATTTAAAAATTCTTTCGATTAAAAAAAGATTCCATTAAAATTTAAAAATAGTACAAATCTTTGGAGTTATCCCTCAAAATTAATAAAAAAATCAATTATAGAGTTTGACGAAGTAGTTGGAACAACTTTTGGGATTGAAACTAATAAAGTTAGAGTAGTTTCAATTCTTAATAGTAACGAAGTTTTAACAGCATTTCTCGCAATAACTCTTTATGGTAGTGGTGTAAGTGAGGAAGAAAAAATAAAAAAACTACAAAAATTATTAAAGTAGTTTTTTTTAATTTAATATGATATAATTAATAAGGTAGAAGGTGAATATATGGCTAAGAAAAAAACAAGGAAAGAAACAAAAAAAGATACAGGGTTTAAGACTGAATTAATAGGATTGTTATTAATTTTAATTGCAATTAGTGGCTTATGTAATTTTGGTCTATTAGGAGAAATAATCAATGGATTTTCTGCTTTTTTAGTAGGAACTTCATGGGCAATATTAGAGGTGTTAGTAGGATTAGTTGGAGCCTACATGATAGTTAAAAGAAAGAACTTTGATTTTATAACTTCTAAATTAATGGGATTATATATATGTATAATTGGTATTTTAAGTTTATGTCATATTGGATATATTTCTAAATTAGAAGTTAACGATGTTATTAAATATCAGGATGTGTTCAGTGAGACTTTAAGTAATTTAAATAATTTTTTAGATGGTAGTTCTAATATACAAGGTGGGGGAATGATTGGTGCTTTCTTTAGTACTAGCTTAGTAAAAATATTAGATACAACTGGAGCAAATGTTGTTAGTATAGTAATTATTATTGTAGGTTTAATTATTTTAACTGGAGTTACTATATATGATGTTGTCAAAAAGATTCATACAACTACAACAGATACTTTGAAAAATATTAAAGTCAAAGTAACTCCTGATATTAAAAAAGTTGAAGAAGCATATGAAAATGATAATAAAATAATTGTTTCTTCAATGGATGAGCTAATTAAACATGAAGATGATATTAAAGAACACAAAAAAATAGAAGACGAAGTAGAAAAAATAGAGTTAGAAGATATTATAAATTATAATAATGAAGTTAAAGATTATGTTTTACCGAATGTAAATTTATTAACTAAGTTATCAAGAAATAATAATAAAGAAAATCAAGAAGCTATTAAAGGTGTTGTTGATATTTTACAAAATGTTTTAAATGATTTCGGGATATTTGCCAAAGTAGTTGCCATTAATATTGGTCCTGCTGTCACACAATATGAATTAGAAATTAAAACTGGAACTAAATTAAGTAAAATTGTAGGTTTAGATAAAGAGTTAGCTCTAGCTTTAGCAGCTAAATCGGTTAATATTCAAGCTCCTATTCCTGGTAAAAAAACAGTAGGAATAGAAATACCGAATAAAAAAGTAACTGCTGTGAGTGTTAGAGAGATTCTAGAAGTAGTTCCAAAAGGTTTAGAAGAATCTAAATTATTAGTTACTTTAGGTAAAGATATTATGGGTAAACCTATTTATTGTGAAATCAATAAAACACCACATTTATTAGTAGCAGGTTCGACTGGTTCAGGTAAATCAGTTTGTATTAATAGTATGTTAATCTCTTTATTGATGAGAACTAAACCTGATGAAGTAAAATTAGTGTTAGTAGATCCTAAAAAAGTAGAGTTATCAATGTATAACGGGGTACCACATTTATTAACTCCCGTTGTAACAGAACCTAAAAAAGCTAATGAAGTTCTTAAAAAAATCGTTGTTGAAATGGAAAATAGATACGAGTTATTTGAACGAAGTGGAACTAAAAATATAGCTGGTTATAACGCGTATTTAAAAAAGAAAAATAATGAAAAATTATTACCGTTTATAGTAGTAATTATTGATGAGTTAGCTGACTTGATGTTAGTAGCTGCTAAAGAAGTAGAAGAATCTATTATGAGAATTACACAGATGGCTAGAGCCGCTGGTATCCATTTAATTGTCGCTACTCAAAGACCGTCAACAGATGTAATTACGGGAGTTGTAAAAGCAAATATTCCTTCTAGGATATCGTTTGCAGTATCATCTTCAATAGATTCAAGAACTATTTTGGATGCAACTGGAGCAGAAAAATTACTTGGTAAAGGTGATATGCTTTTTATGCCACAAGGAGAAAATGTACCAATAAGGGTACAAGGAACATTTATATCTGATGAGGATATAAAAGAAGTTGTTGATTACACAATCAAACAACAAAAAGCTAGTTATGATGAAACTTATAATGCTAATACACCAGTATCTAATAGTTCAAACAATAATGATGCATCAGAAGAACCTTTATATAATGATATAGTAGAATTTGTAGTTACTAATAAAAAGGCATCAGCTTCATTATTACAAAGACATTTTAGACTAGGATATAACAGAGCAGCTAGAGCAATCGACTTATTAGAACAACGAGGAATAATAGGTCCTGCTAATGGTTCAAAACCTAGAGAAGTATTAGTACAAATAGAAGAGTAATTCTTCTGTTTTTTTTGTCGTTTGATTTTTTATTTTTTTTATTCCTTTATAACATATAATAATAATAGGGAGGAATATATGTTTGGAAATTATAAAGAAGAAGCAAGAAGAATACTCATCAATGCAAAAATAGAAATGAAAACTTTAAAACATCCATATGTTGGAAGTGAACATTTGTTATTAGCGATTTTAAACAGTAATAATGAAGTATCTAAAAAGTTAAAAAAATATAAATTAACTTATAATATTTTTAAAAATAAATTAATTGAAATAGTAGGTATAGGTAGTAAAGAAAGTGAATGGTTTTTATATACTCCACTATTAAAAAGAGTAATGGAAAATGCGTGTATAGATAGTAAAGAATCATCTAGTGATGTTACTATAGAAAATTTATTTTTTAATATTTTAGAAGAAGGTGAAGGCGTAGCAATTAGAATATTAATAGCGTTAGATATAGATATTAATAATATGTACAATGAATTTAATAATAAAAGTTACAAAAAGAAAAAAAGTAAAAAACTACTACTAGAAGAACTAGGATATGATTTATCAAAATGTGAAACAGATCCTATTATAGGAAGAGAAGAAGAAATAAAAAGATTAATAGAAATTTTATCAAGAAGAACAAAAAATAATCCATTATTAATAGGTGAAGCAGGTGTTGGAAAAACTGCAATAGTAGAATGTCTAAGTACAATGATAAAAGAAGGAAAAGTGCCAATAAATTTAAGAAACAAGAGAATAATTAGTTTGGATACTGCTTCAATGGTAGCTGGGACTAAATATCGTGGTGAATTCGAAGAAAGAATTAGAAAAATAATAAAAGAAGTAGAGGAAAATGAAGATATTATTTTATTTGTTGATGAAATACATACATTAGTAGGAGCTGGTGGAGCTGAGGGTGCAATTGATGCTTCAAATATATTTAAACCTTCTTTAGCTAGAGGCAAAATTAAATGCATAGGAGCTACTACAATTGATGAATATAAACAAACTATTGAAAATGATAAAGCATTAGAAAGAAGATTTCAAAAGATCAATGTCGAACCACCTAGTTTAATAGATGTAAAAAAAATATTATTAAAACTAAAGCCTATTTATGAATCCCATCATAAAGTAATTATAAAAGAAGAAATATTAGATAAGATAATTGAGTTGAGTGAAAAATATATTCATGGATTTAATCAACCAGATAAATCAATAGATTTACTAGATGAATTATGTGCGAAAACAAGTTTAAAAGAAACAAAAACATTAAAAGAATATAACTTATTATCTAACCGGTTAAATAAGATTGTGAAAGATAAAAAAAATTGTATAAAAAGTAAAAATTTTAAAAAAGCATCTGTTTATAAAATAGAAGAATTTGAAATTATGGATAAAATAAATGAATTAGAATTAAAAATGTGTAAGAATAAAAATAAAGTAGCAATTATTGATGATTTAGCTACTATTATTCATTCTAAAACTAAAATTCCAATTTATGAGATAACATCAGATTATAAATCCTTTAATAAAATAAATAAATTACTAGGTAAAAAAATATTTGGACAAAATCAAGCTATTTTAGAGTTGATTAAAATAAGTAAAAAAATAAAACTAGGATTTAAAGATGATAAATGTTATTCTCTTTTATTTGCAGGCCCAACTGGAGTTGGAAAAACTGAATTAGCTAAAGAATTTGGAAATATTTTAGTAGGGGAAAATATCATAAAATTAGATATGAGTGAATATAATGAGCCTCATAGTATTTCAAAAATTATAGGCGCACCTCCTGGATATGTTGGTTATTCAGACAATAAGACTGTTTTGGAACAAATTAGAAACAAACCTTTTTCAGTATTAATACTAGATGAAATTGAAAAAGCACATAGTTCTATTATAAGTTTACTATATCAAATATTAGATGAAGGAATTATTAAAGATTCTAAAGGAACTGTAGTTCATTTTAACAATGTAATTATTATAATGACTTCAAATATAGGATATCACGAAATAAATGTAGGATTTAATCAACAAGAAAATAAAATTTCTCGATTAAAAGAACAATTTGGGCTACCATTCATTAATAGAATTGATAATATAATTAACTTTAATAAATTAAATTATGAGGATATTAAGCAAATTGTAGATTTAAAAATTAAACAATTAGTGCTTAGATACAAATCTAAAAATATTAATATTAAATTTAATAAAGAGTTATGTAATGAATTAATTATAGCTACTGAATATGAAGAATATGGAGCGAGAAAAGTTGATAAAGTAATTAAAAATAAAGTTGAAACATTAATAATTGATGAAGTGATAAAAGATAATAAAGAAATTAAGGTAGCTAAATTAGTTGCATAAATTTTACTAAATTGATATAATTATCCTGGAGGTAGTTATGAATAATACAAATAATCAAAAATATTGTGTCTTGTCATTTATCGGTTTACTTTTAGGTTTTATTTCAATTCTTGGATTTTATTATATCCTTTATTTCTTTATTGGAATTATAGGGTTAATTATTTCAATAATCGCTTTAAAACAAATTAAAAAGAATAATTTAAAAGGTAAAGTATTTGCTGTTATGGGTTATACTATTAACTTGTTAACCACATTAATATTTGTAATTTTGATTGGAATCAGTTTTTTCCTTTCAGATGAGATCAGTGATATTGAAAAAGAGTCTTGTTGCATGAGTTCAGGCGGTTATATGGAAGATGGCAAATGTATAAATTCTAATGAAGCAAGCTATAATACATGTATAGAAAATTTAGATAATTAATAGTGTATTTGAATTGTTATAGGAGTAAATTTTGTGAAAAAATGTATTAATTGTCAAAAAGAAGTAGATATTAATGCTGAAGTTTGTGTCCATTGTGGGAGAATCTTGAAAGAGGAAAAATATAATATTATTGGAATTATCGGCTTTATTATATCCTTAATTTCTATTTATTATATTTTAATTGGTGTAGTAGGATTTATCTTATCTATAGTTGCTTTGGTAAAAATTAAAAAAGAAAAACAAAAGGGTAAAGCTTTAGCTATATCTGGATTAATAATTGGACTTTTAACCACTTTAATTACAACTTTTATTATTGTTGTATTTGTGCTATTTAAAGATGATATAGAAAAAGCAGCTTGCTGCGCTAGTTCAGGTGGATATATTGAAAATTCTGAATGTATTACTTCTAATCAAGAAAGTTATGAGTCATGTATGAATGAACTAAATTAGATTAAAATCTAATTTTTTTATGCTTTCAAAATGTTAGTGTTCTATTGACTTATTTAGATATTTATTATAAAATTAATAGAGAATAAGAGGGTGTTTACAGATGAATAAAACAAAGGTGATAGCAACTATCGGTCCGTCTACTGACACAATAGAGATGATAGAAAAATTAATAACAAATGGGGTAGATGTAATTAGAATTAATACTAGTCATGCAAGTATTAATTTTTGTCGTGAAATAATAGAGAAATTAGATATTGTTAATAATAAACTTAAAAGTAATATTGCATTAATGCTTGATATAAAAGGACCTATAATTAGAAGTGGTAAATTTGAAAATGGGAGTGCTTTTTATAAAAAAGGAGAAAAAATTCGTATTTATACTACTCCTGTTTTAGGTGATTATACCAAGTTTAGTATTGATTATGATATTGTTTCTGCAATTCAAGTAGGCCAAACCATTACAGCAGATGATGGGAAAATAGAGCTACAAGTTATTTCTAAAGGAAGTAATTCACTTGCTTGTGAGGTTATTAAAGAAGGAATATTATCTAATTATAAAAGTATAAACATACCAGACTTAAAACTTAATCGTCCATACATTAGTGAACGTGATAAAGAATATATTGAATTTGCTGTTACAAATGATGTTGATTTTTTAGCTTTATCATTTGTAAGAACTGCAGATGATGTATTAGATGTTAGTGATCTTTTAATTAATTTTGATAATGACCATATTGGAATAATAGCAAAAATAGAAAATAGTTCAGCTGTAGATGAAATAGATAAAATAATTAAAGTTAGTGATGGTATTATGATTGCACGTGGGGATTTAGGTGTAGAAATACCAATTGAAAAAATTCCTGGAATTCAGAAAAAAATCATTTCTAAATGTCATAAAGCAGGAATAATCAGTATTGTTGCAACTGAATTATTATCAAATATGGCAGATAATTTATATCCTACTAGAGCAGAAGTATCTGATATAGCAAATGCTATTTTAGATGGAACAGATGCTGTTATGTTATCAGGTGAAACTACAGTTGGTAAATTTCCAATTGAAGCTTTAAAAATGATGGAAAAAGTTATTAAATCAGCAGAACTTGATATTGATTATGATTTACTTTTAGATATAGCTTCTAAAACTGAAGAAACTAGTACAACTGGAAGTATTGCTTATAGTGTGGCTAGTTGTGCAAATAAACTTAAATGTCAAGCTATATTTACTCCTACTGTATCAGGATTTACAGCAAGAAAAATAAGCAGATTTAGACCTATGTGTCCAATTGTTGCAATTAGTCCTGATGTTAAGACTGTTAAATCATTAGCGCTTAATTTCGGTGTTTGTCCATTTTTAATTAATGAGTTAAAAACATTAGATTCAATTATTGAAAAAAGTAAAAAGTTTGCAGTAGCGGCTTTAAGTTTAGAAGATAAAGATAAAATTTTAATAACTGGTGGTTATCCATTTAAAAAAGTTAAACATACAAATTTTATGCAAATAGAAGAAATATAAGGGTGAGAAAATGTATAATTTAGGAGAACACTTTAAAGTAAATTATAAAAACAATGTGAGTCAGGATTGTGTTTTTAGAGGTTCTAATTATAGATTTACAATATTAGCTTTAGGATTAATTAGAATAGAATATAGTGAAACAGGAGAATTTAACGATAAACTAACTAAATTAGTAAATAATAGAGAGTTTGATAAACCTGAATTCACTGTTAAAGAAGACAATAATTTCTTAGAAATCACTACTTCTTTATTTAAATTATCTTATCAAAAGGGTAAAAACTTTAAGAGTAGTAAAAATCTAAAGGTTACGATGGGTGAGGATTTATCTTGGTATTACGGGCATGTTGAAGCTAAAAATTATCACTCGTTTATTAATTTAAATGATAAGGAGAAAATTAAAAGTTTATATTCATTTGATGGATTTGTTACTCTGGACGATTCTAACAATGAAATTTTAGAACCTGACGGGACTTTTATAAAAAATACCAATAATCAGATTGATTTATACTTATTTGTTTATTTGAATGACTTTCAAAAATGTTTAGATAATTATTATAAGTTAACAGGTTATCCTGCTTTAGTGCCACGATTTACTTTAGGTAATTGGTGGAGTAAAAACGAAGTATATAATGATTCTAGTTTAAAAGAACTGGTTGATGATTTTGAATATTATAATATACCTATATCAGTTTTACTTTTAGATAAAGATTGGCATGTAAGAGCTTATGATAAAAAAAATATATTAAAAACTGGTTTTACTTTTAATACTGAACTATTTAAATCTCCTTTTGATATGATTTCTTACATTCATTCTAAAAATGTTAGAGTTGGGTTAAATATTAATCCGACTGAAGGATTATATAATATAGATACTCAATTTGATAAAACTAAAAGTTATTTACAAGTCAATGAAAAAGGATTTATACCTTATAATGTCTTAGATTATAAATGGTTAGATGTTTATTTGAAACTATATATTCATCCACTTGACGCCTTAGGTGTTGATTTATATTTTTTAGATATTAAAAATCATGATTATGAAACATTTTTATTAAAGCATTATCACTATTATGATATGAATAGAAATTATAAGAGTAGACCGGTTACTTTAGGTTATTATACTGATTTAAATCAACACAAATATCCTGTTACATATATGGGTAAAAGTGATGTTAGTTGGAAATCATTAAAACAAATTCCATTCTTAAATGTAAATGCTACTAACTTAGGTATTAGTTATTATGCTCATGATATTGGAGGTTATTTTAAAGGGGTGGAAGATAATGAATTATATATTCGTTATGTACAGTTAGGTGTATTTTCTCCTATTTTAAAATTTGGTTCTGATAAGGGTAAATATTACAAAAGAGAGCCTTGGAGATGGAGTATTAAAACTTTAAATATCGCTACTGAATATTTAATACTTAGACATAAGTTAATACCATATTTATATACTGAAGCATATAACTATCACATAAAAGGTATTCCTTTAATAAAGCCGTTATTTTATGTAAATCCTGAAATGTATGATGATCCAATATTTAAAGATTCTTATTATTTTGGAAGTCAATTATTTGTTCATCCAATAACAAAAAGTAAAGATTATGTTATGAATAGGGTAGTACAAAAAATATTTTTACCAGAAGGTTTATGGTATGATTTCTTTACTGGTAAAAAATTTATTGGAAATAATACTTATACTTCATTTTTTAAAGATCAAAATTATCCTGTCTTTGCTAAAGCAGGTAGTATTATTCCATTATCAAATGATACAGATACAAACTTTACTAATCCACCAAAAAATTTAGAAATTCAATTTTTTCCTGGTATTAGTAATGAATATTTATTTTATGAAGATGACGGGGTATCAAGTTTATATAAAAAAGGATTTTATTTATTAACTAAAATTGATTACAATTATATGCCAAATAATTATACTGTAATTATAAAAGCACTAGAAGGTAAAAGTGGAATAGTTCCTGAATATAGAAATTACAAATTAGTTTTTAGAAATGTTAAAAAAGCTGAAGAAGTTGTTGTCTATGATAATAAGGTTAAAATTGAAAGTAAAAACTATGTTCATGGAAATGATTTTATTGTTGAAGTTAAAAATGTTAAATCAATTAATCAATTAACTGTCAACTGTAAGGGAAAAGATATTGAAATAGCTGCTACTAGAGTTATTAATGAAGATATCTTTCATATTATTGATGACTTACAAATTGAAACAACTTTAAAAGAAAAAGTAGATGAAGTTATTTTTGGTGATTTACCAATTAATAAAAAAAGAATTGCTATTAGAAAACTTAGAAATAAAGGATTAGAACAAAAATTTGTTAAACTGTTTTTAAATTTACTTGAATATATGAGTCAAGTATAGTAAATGTAAAGTAAAATAAAAACACTTGCGTTTGCATATAAAAAGGTATATACTTAAATTACAACAGCTGAAGGGAGAAGATTTTATGAAAATTACAGCGGTTACGGTTAGAAAAGACGAAAGTAGTACAACTAGAATGAGAGGTAAAGCTACAGTTACTTTAGATGATTGTTTCGTAATTCACGGAATTAGAATCATTGAAGGAAATGAAGGTTTATTTATTGCTATGCCTAGTATTAAAACAGCAAACGGAGAACACAAAGATATTGTTCACCCTATCAATACAGAAACTCGTCAAATGTTTTTAGAAGCAATTATAGAAGCTTACGATAAAGCAGAATAAAATCAAATTTATATTTGATTTTTTTCATATATTAATATATTTTTCATATATTGTTTTAAGGAGGAATTTATGGACAAGATAGATGGCTTAACTGCTTTAACTCATAATATAACAATAAATGAACGTAAGAATATTTTAATTACAGGAGTTAAAAAAATCGATAGTTTTGATGAAAATGAATTTTTACTAGAAACAACAATGGGAAATTTGATTATAAAAGGAAAGGAATTAGAAATTATAAAATTAGATACATATCAGGGAAGTGTATCTATAAAAGGTGTAATTATGAATCTTTTATATCAAGATTCCACTAAAAATGAAGAAGGATTTTTTAATAAGATTTTTAAATGATGTCATTAAAAACTCAAATCATTACATTAATATTTTCTTTTGTTTTTGGCATTTTGGCTAACTTTATTTTAAATTTATCTTTTAAAATAAAATCAAATATTTTAATGTTTTTTACAAGTTTTATATTATCGATTATATATTTTTTTGTTCTTTTATTTTTAAATAACGCTATAATTCATCCATATTTTTTACTTTCATTCGTATGTGGATATTTTACAAAATACATTTTTATCAAAATTGCTTTATTATATAAAAAATGATATAATAAACAAGGAGGGTATGAAAATGAAGAAAAAATCAAAACGAAGATTACTAATATTAGGAACGATTTCAATTATTACTATTTTTTCATTTTTATTTACTTTAGGTTCATACATATATGAATATTATTCATTATCAATGGAGGGTGACTCTTTAGAAAATGAATTATATCAATTAGAAGAAAATAAAGAAGTGTTAAAAACGGATTTAATAAAATTAAAAGATCCAGAATATATAGTTAGGTATGCGAAACAACACTATCTTTATTCTGAAAATGGTGAATATGTTTTAAAGTTAGATAACTATACTGAAATAAAAGAAATAGAGCCCGAATCTAATACGATAGAAATACTAGTATATGTTGCAAGTACGTTAGTAATTCTTACAACAATATATTTTATAGTTAAAAAAAAATCACATAAGTGATTTATAATTTAAAGTCATTAATAACTTCATCTGACATATCTTTATTATCATAATAAAGTTTTGTTTTAAAACCAAATATTAAAGCTATAAAAAGAGTAGGGAATTTTCTTACTTTTTTATTATATCTTGTTATAGTATCATTGTAATATTTTCTATAAGAATTTATTTCGTGTTCAGATTCAGTCATTTCATATCCTATTTTGATTAGTGTTTCATTGCTTTTTAAATTCTTATCTTCTTCTAAATAAATAATATATTGATTTAATCCTTCATATAATAACCTATCTAATTCAAAGTTAGATATTTTTTTACTTTTTAAATTAGTTATTGAAGTAATTACTTTTTTGTCTTCTGTTTTACTTTCGATAATATTAGAAGCTTTATTAAGTAAATCATATCTTTTCCTTAATATAGAATCAATATTTACTTCTGCTTCATTAATTTTAATAGCCAATGATTGAAAACTATTATAAACACTTGAAAATAAAATAAATAAAAAACATACTCCGATTAAAATAATTAAAATTGTTTCCATATGTACTCACCATTATAATTATATCAAATTATATATTATATATCAATTAAAATTGTGGAATATAATTAATACTTTCAAAAAATTCTACATAATCTACATAAATCATATAAAGTAAATACCACATACCAGTATTTGGATCACTTAATATTATGTGATCTCTACCAGATTCTTCTATAATACCATCAAATATTTTATCTCTTCCCTCACTAGCGTCTGGAAATGTTTGATACACTCTTACTTTTTTACCTTTATTCATTCTTAAAATATTTTCTATATATGATTGTTCAATAGGTAGCTGTGGTATTTGTGAATTAACGCCTTGATTACCTGGTGGGATAACCATATTATTTGGAAAATAATTATTCATAAAATCACCCTTTCTATCAAAGTATATTCTAGTAATATAATAATAATGATATATACTTGTAATCAAATTTTCAAAATGTTATAATATAAATACAAAGTAAGGAGAAAGAATAATGAATAAAGATTTTAAAAAAAACAGACTAGGATTTACATTAATTGAATTATTAGTGGTCGTAATAATACTTGGGATTTTAGCAGCAATTGCAGTCCCAGTGGTTTTGACAGTTATATCTGATTCTAGAAAAAGTGCGTATAATGAACAAGTTGAAAGAATAATTAATGTAGCTAATCAGTATTCTATTCAAAACAATTTGGGTAGTGAGGATCAAATTATAAAATACATTCAATTTAGTGAATTGATAGAACAAGGGTATTTTACTGAAGTTCCTATTAATCCAATTGATGAAACTAAATTTGGGTGTATTTCATATAAATGGGATAAAAGTATTAATCAGTATACTTTTTCAGTGATTGATAAAGAGTCTGATTGCTTAGGTAATTTGTAGCTTACATTAAACACTAATGGTAATGCAAATGAATGGACAAATCAAGATGTTGTTATTGATGTAGAAACAAATGGCCATAGATACGAATATTGTGTTGGCGCTCAAACTTGTGTTCCTAATATATTAGGTACTGGTTCTATAACTTTATCAGAAGAAGGTAAAAATCAATATGTCAATATAATTGCTTATGATAGTTCAAATGATAATAAAACAGAAACTATGGCTTTAGGACCATATAATATAGATAAGACTATGCCTGTTATAACTCATTTAAATGATATGGAGCTATTTATAAAATCGACAGCAGCTGAGTATGAAAAGTTACTTCATTATTCAAAGGAGTATAATAATCCCCTATATTCAGATTCATTGTCTGGAATAAAAGACGTATCAATTACTAGTTGGGACCCACATCAAGAAGGTGTGCAAACTGTTACATATACCGTTTCTGATAATGCCTCTAATACAGTTGTTGTAACTAGAAAATTAACGTTAATCAATATTCCTGAAATATTAATAACAACAGTTAATCCTATATTTAATTCTGGAGTAGATACGGGTGAGGTACATTTGGGTATCACGTTAGATTATAACTTGAGCGGTTCATCTTTTACAGGGATATTTAATATCGAAAATACAAATGATGCGTTAATAGTGAATGCTGAATTTTTGGAAGGTAACTATATTGTTAGTGAAAATAATCAAATTTCTTCTACTTCAACAGTCGAAATAGCTGCAGATGGTTCAGTGGAGATTGTTGTTAAATTACCTAAAAATACCGTATCAGATACCTATGAAGGCGTGATTATTCCAAAAACAAAGGATACAATCTCTGATTTAGCGCCTCATATTGACTTTAGTGTTAGATAACAAAGTCTTTTTGCTTCCTAATATTCGTATATACAATTTAAAATATAAATGTTATAATTTTAAAGGAGGTGATTTAAATGGAAATTACTGTAGGTATTTCAAATAAACATATTCATTTAAAGAAAGAAGATTTTAAAACTTTATTTGGAATAGAAGATATGAATAAAAAAGTTGATTTAAAACAACCAGGAAATTTTGCTTCAGAACACTTATTAACTGTTAAAACAGCTAAAAATGAAATTAAAAATGTTAGAGTTTTGGGACCTTGTAGAAGTTATACACAAATAGAAGTTTCTAAAACAGACGCTATTATCTTAGGTATAAATCCACCAGTTAGAGATTCTGGAGATTTAAAGGATAGTGAAACTGTAACTTTGATAGGTCCTAATGGAACTATAGAAACTGATGGTTGTATAATCGCACGTCGTCATATACATGTGACAGAACAAATGAAAAAAGATTATGATTTACCAGACTTTGTATCAGTTAAATACGAAGGAGAACGTGGTGGGATTTTAAACAATGTTTGTGTTAAAATAGCAGATGAGGCATTTTTTGAAATTCATTTAGATACTGATGAGGCTAATGCTTTATCAATTAAAAATGGTGATACAGTTGAAATAATAAAATAGAGAAATCTATTTTTTAATTGGCATAAAATGGGAAAACAGTATATAAAAAGGGAATTTTCGCATAAAATATAGTAAAAAATTTGAAATCCAATTTTTTTTATGTTATAATCTACTTGTATTTCAAAAAGGGAAGGGAAATTTATGGACAAAAGAAAGATTTTAGCTATTATTTTATTTATATTCTTTAGTTTATTTATCTTCACATTTGCCAATCCTAGTGGTGAACTAGAACCTGTTGGTAATGATGGAAATAATCAAGGCGATATAAATAATGACAACGATGATGATACTAACAATGACAACTCAAATGACAACGATGATGATACTAACAATAACAACTCGAATAACAATAATAACAATGATAATGATGATGACAACGAAGTTATTACTCCAAATTTAAATATTTCATATGAGTATGATATTGAAATGTTTAATAATTGGTTTAATAAAGATGTTAATGTGTCTATTAACGCTACTGAAGGAAGTAGCTTAGGAATAGATAATATTAAGTACTGTGTTACTACAGATACAACTTGTACACCAACTTTAGATATTAATAATAATGAAAAAGTTAATATTAAAAATAACGGTGAAAAAATATGTGCGCTAGTTATATACTCAGATTCAAGAGTTAGTTCTGTAACTTGTAGTGATGTAATTAATATTGATACTACTAAACCAACTATTACAATAGAAGATGTTTCAATTAAATTTAATAGTGAATTTGATTTATTAGAAGGTTTAATAACGAATGATGATTTATCAGGTATTGATAATAATTCTATTACTGTTAGTGTTGATAAAATTGATACTTCTTCAGTTGGAGAAATTATTGTTACCTATACAGTTAAGGATAATGCAGGAAATATTGCAACTCTTGATAGAAAAATAACTGTAGAACCTAAAGAAGTTTTATTTACTTTAACTGATGATATTAGTGTGAATGATGCTTCATGGGCTAAAAAGAATTTTAATGTTTATGTAAATGGTGTTGATGAAAATTCAACAATTCAATATTGCATAACAAAAGACGAAACTTGTACACCTAGTAATGATACTAAAGGTACTATCAAAGTAAGATTACAATCTAGTGATACTAAAGTATTTGTAACTGTTACAAATGAACACGGTGTATCAAAAACACTTAGTACTGAAAGTTATAAATTAGATAAAAGAAGTCCAATTATTACTGGATATGATATTTATAAAGGTTATGAATTTGAAATTAATACACCTTTAGAGGAAGTAACTAACGTTTTATTAAACGGTGTTACTGCGGAAGATAATAATCAAGCAGGAGATAATCATATTTCAGGACTTAATTTAGATGGATTAGTTTTAAATACTAATAAATTAAAATTAAATAAAGTAGGAACTTATGAAGTGATTTATAGAGCTACTGATAATGCTGGTAATAAAAAAACAGTTACTATAATGATTAATGTAGTTAATGAAAAACCAAGTTTTACTTTATCTACTGATGCAGTAGTTAATAATAATGGATGGGTTAATAAAGATATTAATGTTACAATTGATGGTCTTTCAAATACTGCTACATATAAAACTTGTGTAACTACTGAAGATACATGTGAACCTACTGATACTAATCTAGTTATTAATACTGAAGGTACAAATGTTAAAATGTGTGTTATTGCAACAGATAATAATGTTCAATCAGATAAAATTTGTACAGATAGTTTTAATTTAGATAAAACTAAGCCGTTAGCCACTGAAATAGTTTTAGATGGTGAGTTATCTTATGAAACTATTACTACAACAACTTGCCCATCTGGGTATAGATTAATAGGAAATAAATGTTATAAAGGATTTTCTTCTGTTAATCCTACTGTAACTGAAGAAAAAGTATATTCAGAATGGTATAATAGTGATGTTTTAATTTCTAATACAGATGCTAGTGATAATTTATCTGGTGTTTCAGGATATACTACTAATTTTACTAACAATACTGTTACTGTTGATGGAGATAATATTATTATTGAATTAACTGTAACAGATAATGCTTCAAATGAAACTACAATCACAAAAACTATTAAAAGAGATACAACTGCTCCTTTAATTGATTTAGATATTATTGCAAAAGAAGGTGTAGAAGGTTGGTATACTTATTTAGATGGTAACGAGTTATCTTGTATTACTTTACCTATTGTTGGAGAACAATGTACATCTAAATTTGAAGTTAATTCAAAAGATTCTAGCGATGCTTTAAGTGGTTTAAAAACTGTTACAATCAATGGTACAAATATTGATTTAACTAATCCACAAAATGTATCAGTTCTAACTTTTTCAAATATAACTAATTATGATGTAGAAGTTATTGCTATTGATAATGCTGGAAATAAAGCTGTTTTTAACACAACAGTTAAATTTGATGCAACACCACCAGTTATTAATTTAAATGGATTATTTAATAATGAATGGTCAAATAAAGATTTTATTTTAGAAAATGTAAGTACTACTCCTATTATAGGAAACTTCTATGATGTTGAATCTGGAATAGCTTCTTATACAACTAATCCTGCTATTGTAACTGAAGAAGGAATTACTAAAATTTTAGTAACTGTTACAAATAAAGCTGGATTAACTGTAACAGAAGAAATGGAAGTTAAAATAGATAAAACCGCACCAGTTATTAATGGTGCTTCAGATATTGAAGTATTAGTTGATTCATCATTCACAATAGATGATGGAATTACTGTTACAGACAATTTATCTGGTGTAGGAATACCTTTATCTATTCCTGGATTACAAGAAATCCCTGGAGCTTCAGAATTAATTAAAGATTTAATTGGAAATAAAGATTATATTGCCTTTGTTGGTGATTTAAATGCTTTAACTAATATTACTAGTTTAGAAGATATTAAAAATTTAGTAACTTCTATCGATACTTCTAAACCTGGAATTTATAATGTTATTTATGTGGCAGCAGATAATGCTTTAAACCAAACTGTAATTACTAGAAAAGTAACAGTTAAAGCTGATGCTCCTACTATAACAATTAATTTCAACTTAAAAGATACATCAAAACCGTTATATTTTGATAACTTTACTTTAAGTTTAGGATTAGAGGATAGTAGTGATCAACAATTAGAAAACTTTTCTTTCTGTATGCCATGGGAAGATAGTTGTCAATTAAATATTGAATTAAATTCAAATTATATTGATACATTAATTGAAGGATATGTACCAGAAGATTTAACTGGTTTAGTGCCATCATTAAATAGTTTATATGCAGTAGCAGAAGCTACTAATGAAGATATTTGCATTACTGTATATACAGGAATAGTTGTTTCATATAACCCAGTGGCTGATGCATATAATGATGCTTTAAGTGCGATTAAAGAACTTGAAGATGCTATCAAGACTAAAATTAATGAAGAAATTACTAAAATTAATGCTTTAAGAGATCAAGTTTTAAGTGAAATTGAAACTTCTATAATTAAAGTTGAATTAGAAATCGAAGAATTAAAAACTAGCTTAGCTTTAGCAAATGAAGCTACTAGAAAAGAAATAGAAGCAAAAATTTTATTATTAGAACAAGAACTAGTAAGAATCAATAGTATTATCAATTCTAATATCAATAATATTAGTTCAGTTGCTAATACTATTAAAGAAGATATCTTGAAAGTTCAAACTGAAATTACTGAATCTAAAAATAAAGTAGAAGAAGTAATTAAAAATATTAAAGAAAATATTGAAAATATATTTGATAAAGTAAATAATATTATTAAATAAAGTGAGTTTATAAACTTACTTTTTTAATGTCTATATAATTTACAAGTGATATAAATTTTGGTAAAATAAGAAAAGGTGAATTAAATGAAGTTAGACAGTATAAATATAAATGATGTTACTCCGATGATGAAGCAATATATGGAAATAAAATTAAATAACAAAGATATTATCTTATTTTACCGATTGGGTGATTTTTATGAGATGTTTTTTGAAGACGCTAATTTATGTAGCAGGGAATTAGAGCTTACTTTAACTGGTAAAAGTGCTGGGTTAGATACTAAAATTCCTATGTGTGGAGTTCCATTTCATTCTGCTACTATATATATAGATAAACTAGTTGAAAGAGGATATAAAGTTGGTATTTGTGAACAATTAGAAGACGCTAAAAATGTTAAAGGATTAGTTAAAAGAGGGATTGTTCAAATTATTAGTAGTGGGACTAATAATAATATTGAAACATTAAATGAAAAAGAAAATAATTATATTGGAGCAGTAATTGATTGTTTAAATTGTTATTGCTTATGTTATGCTGATATAACAACAGGTGAAATAAATGTTTCTAAATTACCACATAATAATACAAAATTAGTAAGTGAAATAGTTAGTTTAGGTATCAAAGAAGTTATAATGAATTCAACCTTTAATAAGGAAATCTATTCCATTTTAAAGAAAAACTTTAAAATAGTAGTTTCTATTTTTGATGATATTGATAATGTATATCAAAATATATATAATAACCTAAATGATGAAAATCTAATTAAAGCAACTAAATATTTACTAACATATATAAATAACACTCAACTTCGTGATCTTACACATTTGCAAGAAGCGAATATAATTGAAAATAATTCTTTTTTAAAGATGGATATTCATACTAAAAGAAATTTGGAATTAACAGAAACATTAAGACTTAAACAAAGAAATTTTTCTTTAATATGGTTACTTGATAAAACAAAAACTGCTATGGGAAGTAGAATGTTAAAACAAATGATTGAAAATCCTTTAATAGATATCGATAAAATCAATGAAAGATATGATATTATTGAAACTTTATTAGAAGAGTTTATTCTAGCTGATGATCTTAAAAACTATTTAAATGAAGTATATGATTTAGAAAGATTATCTTTTAAAATTGCCTTTGGTAATGCGAATGCTAGAGATTTATTACAACTTAAAAACTCAATTAAAGTTTTACCAGAAATAGATGTTATTTTGAAAAAAATTAAATTTGAAAATATTGAACATTTAGCTGAATTATATAATTTATTAGATAATGGAATATATGAAAATCCTCCTATAACTTTAAAAGAGGGATATTTAATAAAAGATGGATATAACGAGTCATTAGATGAACTTAAAAATTTAAGAAAAAATGGTAAAGATTTCTTAGCTAAATTTGAGTTAGAAGAAAAAGAAAGAACAGGTATTAAAAATTTAAAAGTTGGTTACAATAGAATATTTGGTTACTACATAGAAATTTCAAAAGGAAATATTGATTTAATTAAAGATGAATATGGGTATGAGAGAAGACAAACTTTAGCTAATTGTGAACGATATATTTCTCCTATTTTAAAAGAAAAAGAAGCACTTATATTAAATGCAGAAGAAAAAATAATTGAAATAGAATATAACTTATTTAATGAAATCAAAGATGAAATTAAACTATATATTCCTAAATTACAACATATTTCAAAAGTTTTATCTAAAATTGATTGTTTACAATCTTTTGCCACTGTTTCATCTTTATACAATTTTGTTAGACCTAATTTAAATACTGAAAGAATAATAAATATTATAGAAAATAGACATCCTGTAGTTGAACAAGTGTTAGAAAATAATGTTTTTGTTCCTAATGATATTAAAATGGATAAGGATACTAATATGCTACTTATTACAGGGCCTAATATGGCTGGTAAATCAACATTTATGAGACAATTAGCAATAACTGTCATTATGGCTCAAATTGGATGTTTTATTCCAGCTAAAGAAGCTAATTTACCTGTATTTGACGCTATTTACACTAGAATAGGTGCAACTGATGATTTAGTGTCTGGGGAATCTACTTTTATGGTTGAAATGGTTGAGGCTAATAATGCTATATCTAATGCCACTATAAATTCTTTAGTTTTATTTGATGAATTAGGTAGGGGAACTGCCACTTTTGATGGAATGAGTTTAGCGCAATCTATTATTGAATATATTCATGATGAAATAAAGTGTAAAACATTATTTTCAACGCATTATCACGAATTAACAGATTTAGAAAATAATCTAAATAATTTAAAAAACGTTCATGTATCAGCTTACGAAGAAAATGGTAATATAACTTTTCTACATAAAATAAAAGAAGGTAGTGTTGATAAGAGTTATGGTATTCATGTTGCTAAATTAGCTAAACTTCCAAGTTCATTAATAAAAAGAGCAGATCAAATTTTAAAAGTTTATGAGAACAAAGAAATAAAACGTGATATAGTTATTCAACATGAGCTACCACTTGAATTTGAGAAGTCTTTAGTAGAAGAGGAGCTTAAAAAAATAGATATTTTATCTACAACACCCCTTGAAGCCTTAAATATTATAGTAAGATTAAAAGATATGTTGTAATTTTTAAAAATAATGATATAATAAATATATAATAAAGGAGCGCATATGAAAAAAGCATTTACATTGATTGAACTTATGACTGTTGTTGCTATTTTAGCGATTATCGCTTTAATAGTAACACCTGCTGTTAATGCGATTATTACTTCTTCTAAAGAAAACGCCTACGAAGAACAAATAGATCGACTAATAGCTTCTTCTTATACTTATACAACTATGGAAACAATTACTAGTGAATCAGGAAAGATAACTTTTGAACAGCTTATTAGTAGTGGTTTATTACCAGAACATCCAATTGATCCTATGACAAATGAACAGTTTGAAGGATGTATGATTTATGAATGGGATGGGTTAGAATATACTTTTTATCACTCTATTAATTGTGTATTAAACGAAGATGATAATTTAGGGAATATATATGCATGTAGCACATGGGACAACTGGAAAGATGAGGCTAATGCAGGTACAGATTTTGATTTTGATCCTGAAACAGGAACTATATTAGATTACAAAGGTGAATCGTATCACGTAATAATACCTTGTGAAATAGATGGCGTTGAAGTGAAACAAATTGGACTACCATCATATGCAGAAATGTCAGAATACCGCAAAATTCATGGTAGTTATGCTTTCTCGTATAAAGATCTTGTTTCAGTTCAAATAAACGATAATATCGAGATGATTGGTACTTTCGGTTTTTTTGCTAACAGTTTGAAAAGCATTAATATTCCTAATAGTGTCACTGATATAAGGGAAAATGCTTTTACATATAATTTACTAACAAGTCTAACAATCCCTGATAGTGTTACTAAAATTGGATATAGCGCATTTTCACATAATGAAATCACAGAATTTAAAATGTCAGCTAACATAAAAGAATTTGGTGGTGGAGCTTTCACCCATAATAATTTTTCATTAGAAGATGCTTTTATTTATGGATATGATGAAAATGGCAATTACGATACATCTATTTTAAATAGTTATGGCAGTGATCCAGTTGACAGCTTAATAATTCCTAGCCAAGTTAAAATTGTTCAAAGAGGAGCAGCTTTAGATCAACGAATGTCATCAGTAATTTTACCTGATGGATTAGAAATAATAGAAGAATTTGGATTTTCTTCAAGCCTCTTAAGCAGCATTAGTATACCTAGTTCTGTAATTAAAATCGAGCGATATTCATTGACCACATTAAAATCGCACATTACTGTTTATTTGAAAGACAGGACTTCAATTCCGACTGAATTAAATTTTATAGAGGCATTTGATGAGCAACAAAATTATACTATAAAATGTATGGGAAATG
>CAYJEP010000003.1:0-26806 GCA_964369555.1 uncultured Muribaculaceae bacterium
ATTTGTCCTAACTAATTATGAAATTGACATTTTGCTCAGTTTTCAAAGATCATTCGCACTTCTTTGTGAAGCGCAATACCAATATACCAAACTATGAAGTTTAAGTCAATAGTTTTTTTGATTTTTTTTCATTTTTTGTTATATTTGTATTTTTGCACTTTCCAAACCAAATTGGTTTTTTCCAGTGCCTAATTAATATATCAAATCGAGATGTTAGTGTCAATAGTTTTTTTGATTTTTTTTCATCTTTTTTTTGATAACAAATTGTTGGCTCTGAATTAAATTATAAATTTTCTTCAGCGCCTAATTAATATATCAAATGTAGAAAACCTTGTCAACACTTTTATTGTTTTTTTTTATCTTTTATGCAAATTTCTTTAATTCGTTATATTGCTTATTATATTTCATATTTTCTGAACTAGAAAATATCATAGGTTTAGTTGAATAAAAGTCTATCAGTTCATCCAATGATTTTGTTATCACTTTAGATAAATCATCACTATAATTCATTTTTTTTCGATGCAGATTAAATTCAAACTGATCAAGTATCTTGTAACTTTCATCTGGAAATATTCTCAAGTCCAAATCGTAGTCGATATATTTGATAGTATTTTCTTCTATTATATATGGAGTAGCAATATTACAATAATAATATATGCCATCTTTTTTCATTTGTGCGATTACATTATACCAACAGTCTTTAAAAAAATACATAATTGCCGGTTCTCTTGTTTTCCAATAATTCCCCTGTGATTCAATTACTGTAGTTTTGTTATTAGCAAAAACTAGATAGTCTTTCTTTATATCAAGTAAAACTGCCTCATCCCAACTCCTATGAATCTTGCCATCGTGTTTGTAACATTGAATTGTTAATTTTTTTCCTATATATAGTTCTTCCATAATTTCTCCTAACTATTTAAAAAGACGATTAATCGCCTAAATGTTCCAATGCAGCTTTAAGCACATTGTCATTTTCAAAAGATGGATCAAAATAATAATCGTCAATTGTGCTTACTTCTAAATCCGGTTCAACACCAATTTCATTAATCCAATTTCCTTCTGGTGATAACCATTTTTTCGTAGTTATCTTATATTCAACATCATCAGCATTTTGAACAGTTTGTACAGTTCCCTTACCAAAGCTAGTTTCTCCAATGATAAAAGCATTTAAATTTTCTTGTAAAGAAATAGCTAATAATTCACTCGCAGAAGCACTAGCAAAGTTTTGTAAAATAACTATCGGATATGTAAATGATTCTTTCCCTTTAGAATAAAATGTTTCGTAATTATCTTTATCCTCTGTATTATACATAATATAACTTTCATCTAAGAACAAACTTAAAATTTCCTCAGCGGCAGACAAATATCCACCACTATTATTTCTAACATCTATAATTAACTTTTCCATACCAACTTTTTCTAATGCTTCTAAAGCTGATTTAACCTGAATATGAGTATTAGCAGCAAAAACATCTATTTTAATATAACCGGTTTTCTCATACATTTCATAATGAACAGACTCTAATACAATGTAATCTTTATAAAGTTCCACTTCAAAAGTTTCCTCGTTTCTTTTAACAGTTAATAAAACTTCACTTTTACTACCTATAACTTCTACAAGATAACTTGTTAATTTCCCTTCTAAACTTTCACCATCTACAGCAAGAATAATATCTCCAGCCATTAACCCGACCAAATCTGCAGGGGTATTTTCAAAAACATTCGATACAATAATCGAACCGTCAGCAGTGGAATTATATATTTCGATACCCACACCTTGATAAGAACCATTAAGTTGAATGTCAAAACTATTTGATTCACTATCTAAAACTTCAGAGTAATCATCTAATTCTGAAAGAATTCCATCTAAAGCTGCATCCATCAATTTTTCTTCATCTAGTTCAGTATAATAATTATCTACTATATTATTATAATGATTTAAAAAATTCATAACCTCATCACTATATTTTTCATTTTTATTAAAAGAACCAAAAATATATCCTATAGTACCAAACACAATTAAAAAAATTGCCACTAAAGTTACGCCTTCCATAATACTTAAATCAAGCTTTTTATTAAACAAGTTTTTTGTTTCCTCGAATTCATTGTTTTCTCCAATGATTAAGTCATCTTCTAAAATATTTTTTTCTTCTTTTATATTTAAATCCATATTCGATATATTCTTTTTAACTTTTTTGTTTTTTGTTTCCTTTTCTTCTTTCATAAAATACCTTCCTTTAAAATACTATATCATACATCTAAAGTTTATGTCTATCTCTTTATATTATTTCACAACGTTTTCAAAATAAGTTTTAGAATAATTTACTATTGCTTCAACAATCTTATTTTGGTAATCATCTGTGCTTAATAAATATCGTTCATTTGCATTACTCAAAAATCCTACCTCTAGCAAAACTCCTGGGATATCTATTCGTTGATACATATAAGCATCATTGATTTCTTTGTAAGTTCTAGTAGTTTTTAGAGTTTCTTTTAAGATATCTTGTAAACTTTTCGCTAACAATTCATTTTCTTCTAAATGCGGTGAATAAAATACTTGTGCTCCACTCCAAGTTGCTGAACTATCAGCGTTTAAATGAATAGAAAAATATAAATCTGCTTCCGAATCATTTATCACTTGTACTCGTCTAGCTAAATCACTACGTTTTCTACTATTAGTATAAGTAACACTAAGATCATAATCTCCGTATCTAGTCATATATACTATTGCCCCCTGTTTAAAAAGTTCTTCCTGCAATTTATAAGCAATCTCTAAATTAATGTCTGCTTCATAAATTCCAGCATATACAGCGCCAGGGTCTTCCCCACCATGCCCAGGGTCTAAATAAATTACCTTCCCCAGTAGAGGTAAACTAAGCGCATGTACTGTTCCAACACTATATATGATTATGATAAATATAAGTAAGCAAACTATTTCATTTTTCATATTCCACCCATTTAAATATATTCAGTTATATGTTTTTTATACTTTACCAAAATAAACTTAACTTTTATATTAAAACAAAAAAAATACTGAAACATTTCAGTATTAATAATTACTTAACAAATGGTAGTATTGCCATAAAACGAGCTTTTTTAACTTCGTTAGCTACTACTCTTTGATGTTTAGCACAAGTTCCAGTTACTCTTCTTGGTAAAATTTTTCCTTTATCTTGACTAACATATCTTTTAATAATATCAAATAAGTCATATCTTACTTCTTTTGAAGCACACATTTGACATACTTTCTTTTTTTTACGATAAAATTCTGCCATACTATCCTCCTAATCTAAAAAATTATCATCGATAGACATACTATCTCCAAACTCAGCAAATGGATCATTATCAACATTTACAGTTGGTGTATTATTTGGTTCAAAACTTCTTCCTTGCCCTTGAGACTTAGATTCTAAAAATTGAACATTATCTGCTTGAACATCAGTTGTATATCTAGTATTTCCATCTTTATCTGTGAAACTACCAGTTTGGATTCTTCCTTCAATAGCAACTTGGCTACCTTTATTTAAATAATTACAAACATTTTCAGCTTGTTTTCTCCAAACAACAACATTTATAAAATCCGTTTCTCTTTCTCCATTAGCATTCGAAAATGTACGATTAATGGCTACTGAAAATCTAGTGTAAGGTAAATTTGAACCCGTATACTTAAGTTCAGGCTTTGTAGTTATTCTTCCAATCAACATTACTTTGTTCATAAGTACCTCTTTCTTAGTCTTCCATTCTTGTAACTAAATTACGAATAATATCTGGAGTATTTTTTGATTGACGATCAAATTCATTGATTGCAATATCATCATTAGCTTCAATTCTAATCATATAATAAAATCCAGTTTTGAATTTTTTGATTTCATAAGCTAGTTCTCTTTGTCCGATATTTTTTTCTTCAATTACAGTTGCATTGTTATCAGTTAAAATTTTAGTAAACTTAGCTACTACACCTTTAACATCCTCTTCACTTAGTGTTGGTCTAACAATAAACATAATTTCATATTTACGCATATACACACCTCCTTATGGTCTATTGGCTTAAATAAATAAGCAAGGAATTTCTTCACTCGCTTTAGATTATAGCAAAAAAAAAATGAAAATACAATCATTTTTTATAATTTTAATTGATATTTTAAAACTAAGCTTTAATAAAGTATATTAATGAATTGTATAGATACTATTAAAAATATTTTCTTATAAGCCAACTATCATAGTATAAATGAAATCACTAAGCATCACAATCCCAATAGTTAAAGTCAAAGGAAATGGAATTTTATCAATCACACGGTTACATTTTTCAATACAAAAATAAGCAAATAAAGTAGTCGCACTTCCCCATAATAACATCATCTCTAAAGAAGCATATTGACCGATACTAAATTGGTGATGCCCATATCCCCAAAATATAGTATCAAAAACATTTTCAATAAAAAGGCCACCTAAAATTTCCACTATTGTAATAAAAAAAGATAAGGACAAAAATAAAACTACAAATCTGAGAATACCACGCTTTATTTTTACCAAATGATTAATTAATAATGTTGTTAATATCCCAAATCCATAAACAGGTGTCCATGGTCCATGCATAAAACCACTATTATAATTCCAATCATTAATATAAGCAGCAATATTTTCAGCTATAAAACCTAGAATTGCAAAAACTAGAAAATAAGTCAAATATTTCTTAAAAAACTCCACATACTTCTCCATAACTACACTACCTCGTCTTCAAATTATATCATCAATTAAAAAATAATGCAATTAATTCAAATCTTGCTTAGTATAGTATCTGTTAAGTCAATTATAAAAAATAGAACTAATAAAAAAGTAACAAATCTGGGTATTTTTAATATAAAATTTCTTAAAAAGGGCTCAATTATATATATTAAGATCAAACTTAAAATACCCCATATTAGAGAAGTTTCTAAGCAAATGTATTTGCCAAGATTATATTCGTAATTAGTGTAATCCCAAAAAGTAATACCTAATAAAAATTCAATTAAATATCCTCCTATTAATTCCATTACAGATAAAATAACTATCATAATGAAAAAAACTATAATAGTTTCTATCCATCTTTTTAAATGAAGATGTTTAAATAAATAATTTGAAAACAATATTATTAAAAGTCCTCCAAATCCATATATCATAGCCCAAGGCCCATTTAAAACACCACTTTGGTAATTATTACCACTAATAATACCATAACAGGTTTCTATTATATATCCAATAATTGAATAAATAAAAAAACAATTTAAATAATACATATAATCACCTTTATTAGTATTACCAAAATTATTTTAATTTTACTTTTTTATTATTTGTAACTATTTTCATATATATCCAAAAACGAAGATAACATCCTAGCTTCTTGTTTTAAAGATTCATCACCTATACTAACTTGCCAACCATATGTTTTATATTTTTCATAAGTATATTTTGATAAAAATAACAAACCAAACTCTTTTTCAATTAATTTTATTCCACCTGCGTAATCATTTTTAGCTTGTCTTAAAGCTGCTTCTGGATTTTTAAATACTGGATATCCATATTCAGTTAAACCCATTTCATAATCTATATCAGAACCAAATAATTCCCATTTAGAAACATCACCCTCTATAAATGGAGCTGGTTTATAAAATGTATAATCATAGATAAAGAATCCTGATACTAATATTAATAATATAGTAGTTACTAATATATAAGAAAATCTCTTTGATTTTTTAATTTTGGTATTAGAAAGCTTAACCACTGTTTTTAAATTATTTTCTAAAGTTTCATTTTTAATACTAATAAAATCTCCAATTAACAATTCATTTACTGTGATATTCAGAATCTCACTAAGTGGAATTAAAAGTGAAATATCCGGCATATAGTTTCCATTTTCCCAGCGGGAAACAGTTTTATTTGTAACACCTAATTTTTTGGCTAATAATTCTTGTGTTAAATTTTGTTTTTTTCTATTAATAGAAATAAATTTGCCTATTTTATTTAAATCCATAATGCCCTCCTATAAATATTATAAACAATTTTCAAATTTTTTGTATCCCCATAAAAAGCGAATTACAAAAAAACTACACATTGTGTAGTTAAACATTAAACCTAAAATGACAAATGTCTCCATCTTTCATTATATATTCTTTTCCTTCTAATCTTTTTTTACCAGCTTCAGAAACAGCTTTTTCAGAACCAAAATTTTCTAAATCTTCATAACTCATCACTTCAGCTCTAATAAAGCCTTTTTCAAAATCAGTATGAATGATACCCGCACAAGCCGGTGCTTTCATTCCTTTTATAAAAGTCCAAGCTCTAACCTCCTGAACTCCAGCTGTAAAATAAGTTTTTAAGCTTAATATATCATAAGTAGCTTTGATTAACTTATCTAACCCAGATTCTTTAATACCTAAATCAAGTAAAAACTCTTCTTTTTCTTCGTTAGATAAATCACTAAGTTCTTCTTCGATTTTCGCACATACTTTAATTACTCTCGCATTCTCATCAGATGCATAACTTTGAACTTTAAAAACATGAACATTATCAAGTAATAAGTCTTCCTCATTAACATTTGCTACGTATATAATAGGTTTAGCAGTTAATAAATTAAAAGATTTAATAATCAATTTTTCCTCATCAGTTAAATCCATTCTTCTAACAGGTAAATTTTGTTCTAAATCATGTTTAATTTTAGCTAGAAGTTCTGATTCTTTTAAAGCTTCCTTATCATTTGATTTTAATTTTTTACCTACTCTAGCTATCCTATTATCAATCACTTCTAAATCAGATAAAATTAATTCAACATTAATAATTTCGATATCCCTAATTGGGTCAACATCATTTTCCACATGAATAATATTATCATTTAAAAAACATCTAACAACTTGTACAATCGCATCAACTTCTCTTATATGAGATAAAAACTTATTCCCTAAACCTTCCCCTGAAGCTGCACCTTTAACTAATCCAGCTATATCAGTAAATTCAAAAGTAGTAGGAATTAAAGATTTTGTTTGATATAATTCATTTAAAAAATCCAATCTTTTATCTGGAACTATAACAGTACCTACGTTTGGCTCAATTGTCGCAAATGGATAATTAGCCGCTAATATTTTTTGTTTTGTTATCGCATTAAATAACGTTGATTTCCCTACATTAGGTAAACCAACAATTCCTGCTGTTAAACTCATAATAAATCACCGCACTAATTATAACACTTTGTTTATAAATAAACAATATGATATAATGAAATAGGTGATAAATTTGAATTTTATGGAAGAAGCTAATAATATAGCGCGATTAAACTTAGAAAATAATTTTAAAGAAGGTGGACCATTTGGAGCAGTTATTGTTAAAAATAATGAAATAATAGCTAAAGCTAGAAATCAAGTTTTAAAGAATAATGATCCAACTGCACATGCTGAGATAAATGCAATTAGAGAAGCTTGCAAAGTTTTGAATACACATGATTTAACTGGTTGCTCTATTTATACAACCTGCGAACCATGTCCAATGTGTCTTTCTGCTATTATTTGGGCAAATATTAAAGATGTATACTATTCTAATACAAAAAAAGATGCAGCTTTAATTGGATTTAGAGATGACTATATTTATGAGTATATTAAAGGTAATAACAATGAATTAAATTTAATTCAACTTGATAAAAATGAAACAATTAAACTATTTGAACAATTTAAAAATAGTAACAACCTATATTAAGCATTTATGCTTATTTTTTTTTAATTTTTAACCATACTAAATTTAGGTGATATTATGTTAAATTGTAATAATAAGAAAATAATTAAAAAAATTAAAGATACATTTGGTAATAGTACTGATATCGTGACTAAAGAATTAACAATTTCAAATACTAAAGTGTCATTAGTGTTTTTTGAAAGTACTGCTAGCGACGATAAGATAAGCAATTTTATCGGAAAAAGTTTAAGTTATGACATTAAAAATAAAACTACTACTATTTTTACCAATATTTTTAAAAACTTGCAAAATACAATTCCAAATAGTAAATTAAAAATAGTTAAAGACTATAAAGATGTATTTTATTTTTTATCTAGTGGATTCACTTTAATATTTGTTGATGGTGAAACTAAAGCAATAGGTATTGAAACAAAAAATATTTTAGATAGATCAATTACTCAACCTACTAACGAACCAACATTAAAAGGTCCAAAAGATTCCTTTACAGAAAATTTCATAGTGAACATTGGATTAATCAGAAAAAGAATTAAAGATCAAAACTTATGGTTTCAAGATACAGTATTGGGTAAAAGAAGCAAAACAAAAGTGTCATTAGTTTATATAAATGGATTAGCTAGTAAAAAAAACATCGCTATGATTCAAAAGAAACTAAAAAATATCAAGATAGATGGCATCTTAGATTCTAGTTACATTAGAGAATTATTAAATGGAAAACAAAGTTCTATCTTTCCAAGAGTTTTATATACTGAAAGACCAGACTTAGTAGCAAACTCCTTATTAAATGGAAAAATAGCAATTTTAGTGGAAAACAGTCCTTTTGTTTTAATAATACCTGGAACACTACCAGATTATTTTACTTCTCCAGAAGATTTTTATATAAAACCTATTAGTGCTTCATTTAATAGAATACTAAGATATATTGCATTTTTAACAGCTATGTTGGTCCCAGCAATTTATATAGCAATATCAACATTTGATTTGCAAATAGTCCCTAACACTTTATTAATTTCATTCTCAATTCAAAAAGATAGCGTTCCTTTTCCAACACTAATAGAAGTATTAATATTAATTATTTCATTTGAAATATTAAGAGAAGCAGATGTTAGAAAACCACAATTTATTGGAGCTTCTATTTCTATAGTAGGAGCACTAATACTAGGTGAAGCCGCAGTTTCAGCTGGTATAATATCTCCAATCGTTGTGATTGTAATATCAATTTCTGCTGTAGCTGGAATGGCCTTTTCAGATTCTGATGTAATAGATGCTATTAGGATATGGAGATTAATATTTATGCTTGGAGCAAGTATATTTGGTACAATAGGAATTTTATTTGTACTAACTATATTTATAACCCAACTATCGAGTTTAAATGTAATGGGATATTCATACTTAAGTCCAATTGCTCCAATGAATTTCTATGATTTATTTAGGTCTATTTTTAGATTAGATCAAAAGTTGATGAAAGATAGAACACATTTTTTAAATAAAAATTTGAAAAGGATGAAAATAAATGAAGATATTAATAATGATAATTAGTTTGTTAAGTTTAACGGGATGTTGGAACTATAATGAACTAAATGATATTGCAATTACAACAGGACTTGCAATTGATAAGCATGAAGAAGGGTTCGAAATAACTGTAATGATAGCTAATTCTAAAAAAGCATCATCTAGTGATGGTAGTGTTAATTCGCAAGCTGCAGTTTATAGAGGGACTGGTGAAACAATATATGAAGCTTTAAAAAATGCAGGGATGGCAGTTTCAAAACAACTATACTTTGGACACTTAGAACTACTAGCTTTATCAGAAGCTATTATAGAAGAAGGAGCTAAAGATGTAATTGATTTTTTATTTAGATACCCACAAGTAAGAAATGATTTCTTACTTGTTATCGCAAAAGGTGAAAACGCTGGGGATATATTTGAAATTACAACTTCTTTGGAAACATTCCCCTCACAACATGTTTCTAAAAATTTAATGACATCAGATCAATTACAAGCTATTACATACAATGTTAATTTTAATGATTTTGTCACTTTATTAGTAGATGAAGGAATAAATCCTGTTTTACCATCTGTAGAAATAATTGGAAGTGTCGAAGAAGGTAATAAACAAGAAAATATTGAGCAAAGTGAACCTAATACCTATTTAAAGTTAGGGACAATCGGTATATTTAAGTTAGATAAATTTGTCGGATATGCAACCGAAGAACAAAGTAAAGGAATTAGTATTTTAAATAATAAAGTAACAATACTAGGCGCTACATCAAATTGTGGGGATGGTTTAGTTACAAGCGAAATTACAGAATCAAGTTCCAGTTTTAAAGTTACTGATAATAAAATATCTGTTGAAGTAAATATGTTAGGAAACTTACAAGAAACTTCTTGCGATATTAATATAAATAGTAGCGAAACAATAAAAGAGATGGAAGACTTAACGAAGGAAACAATTAAATCGTATGTCGAGGCAGCTATTAAGTTCAGTCAAGAGAAGCAAACTGATATATTTGGATTTGGTCAATATATATTTAGACATGATTATGATTATTTTAAAGAAATAGAGCAGGATTGGGATTCAATTTTATATCCTAGTTATGAAATTGAAGTTAAAGTAAAATTAGATTTAAATTCAAAAGGAAATGCTAATAATTTAATAGGGGTGATGGAATGAAAATAGCAAAAACAGAATTTATATTTTTAATACCTTTTATAGTTAGAGGATTCTTCTTTGGGCCAACTGTATATATATTATTTAATGTAGCTAAAAATAATGCCTGGTTAAGTGTCATTTTAGCTTTCTTAGTGAGTTTTATTCCATTATTACTTTATTATAAATTACAAAATATAAATCCTTCAAAAGATGTTGTTGAAAATATAAATAGTTTAAAATTTGGTAAAATAATTAATTTATTAATACTTTTATTTTTAATTTTTTTTGCTAGTATTGTACTATGGAATCTAACAAATTTTGTTCGCTCATTATTTTTATTTAAAACACCAATAGTGGTCATTAGCTCTATTTTTATTGTTATAAGTAGTATTATAGCTTTAAAAGGGATAAGAACTATTGCTAGATCAAGCGTTATTTATTTTTTAATTAATATTTTACTGTTTATAGCAGCTATAATAGCTCTAGTATCCAAAATAGATTTAAACTATTTATTACCTTTTGAAAATTCAGGGTTTATTGACATTATTAAAGCAAGTATTATCTGCATTGGATATAATTGTTTACCAATGTTTTTACTATTAATAATACCAAAAAATAATATTAAAGATAATCAAAACTATAAAAAATCACTTATAACTATTTATTCAATTTCGTTTTTTTCAATATTTATAGTTATATTTTTATGCACAACAATTCTAGGATATAATATGTCTAATTTATATCAATATCCCGAATTTCATATTTTAAAAACAATCAGTATAGGAAACTTTTTTAGAAGGGTTGAAGGAGTAATAGCTATACAGTGGCTTTTAGATGGGATAATACTACTTACCATGTGCTTATACTTCACTAAAATTTCATTCATTAAAATATTTAACCTAGAAAATAAAAATATATATTTAATTTTAATTAGTCTAATAACACTTGTTATTAGTGTGAATGCTTTTAATAACAACACTATTGCAAAAGAATATTTACTTAATATTCAACCTTACATCAATTATATATTTTTATTTATTCTACCACTATTAGCTTTTATTTTTCTAAGTTTAAAGAAACGAAAGCGCCTACTATAAATAAAACTATTCCTAAAACAAGTTCTAAAATAGTACTTGTTTTTTCAAATATTGGTATAATTAGAAATATAATTGATGAAAGAGAAAATCCTAATATCAGTGAATAACTAATATCTTTAAAACTTTCAAGTAGTATATTAATTCCTTTTGAAATAAAAACCACACTTATACCAAGACTGAATATAAAAGGAATAAATAATAAATTAATTTTACTTAATAATTCAATATATATATCATAACACCCTAAAATCATCATTACTGCAGTTCCACTAATACCTGGAACAATCATAGTAAAAGCATCAATGAATCCTAACAATAACATTGAAAGTACATTAGTTTCAATATAGCTATTTTGTGAACCAATAAATGACAGGAAGTAAACAAATATAAATGAAAGCATAAAATAAAATATTTTTACTTTATTTACTTTTTTTAAAATACTTGGAAATCCCCCAATTATCAATCCAATAAACAATAACATAGTCGGTAAATAATAATTATCTAAAAAATAAATTATAATTCTACTCATTAAAAGAATAGCTATTACAAATCCTATTCCTAATTGTAATAAAAATTTGAAATTATTCTTAATATCAAATGAACTAATAATTTTAATACTTTTTTCATATACCCCTAATGACATTGCTAACATCGCACCAGAAACTCCAGGAATTATTTTACCAATCCCAATAATAAAACCTTTTAAAATATTCATAATTCCTCCAAACAAAAAAAGATGTATATTACATCTTATTCAAAATAGTCTAACTTCATGTTTTCTCTTACTAATTTCATTTTATTTTTCGCATATTCACGAGCTTCATTTGTGCCTTGTTTTAAGATTTCCATTACATCAGAATCGCTATATTTCGCTCTACGTTCTTGAATCGGAGTTAATAACTCCATCATCTTTTCTGTTAAATCATCTTTGCAAGAAACACAGCCCATTAATCCTTTTTTACAATTTGAACATACTGTTTCGTAATCTTTATTAACTAACTTGTGGTAGTAATAAACCATACAAACATCTGGATTTGCAGGGTCGTTTTTATTTATTTTATTGGGATCAGTCACTGCTGAACGAATCTTTTTCTTAACAGTTTCATAATCATCAATTAGGTAAATACAATTACCTAAAGATTTACCCATTTTTTCATTTCCATCTAAACCTTTAATTCTAGGTGCTTCTGAAAGTAATAACTCTGGAACTTTAAAAGTTTCTCCATAAATAGAATTAAATTTTTTAACGATTTCTCTACTTTGTTCCACTAATGGTTTTTGATCTTCACCAACAGGGATGCACTCCCCATCAAAAATAGTGATATCTGCTGCTTGTGAAACTGGATAACCTAAAAAGCCATATGTTACACCCTCACCTTTTTCTCCAAATAAAGCTTGTTTTTGACTAACTTCTGTTTTAACTGTTGGATTTCTATACAATCTAGAAATGGTTACTAAATTAGAATAATAAATAGTGAGTTCAGCTATCTCTTTTATATAAGACTGAATAAAGAATGTTACCTTAGATGGATCAACTCCACAAGCAATTAAGTCTAAAGTAATTTCTTTTACATTTTTTCTAACTTTATCTGGATCATCAAAGTTATCTGTTAATGCTTGAACATCAGCTATTTCAATAAATGTATTATAATCATTTTGTAATTTAACCCAGTTACCAGCAGCTCCAAAATAATGCCCCAAATGTAGATTTCCTGTCGGCCTAATACCTGTTAATATATTTTTCATAATTCTCCTTTATCCCATAATTGTTTTAATATAAATAGCTATCATTAATTCATCATTAAAGAACAATACCGTTGAAGATGGAATTTTTTCATCTAACCTCATATATATATTTTTCACAATTGTTTTTCTTTTAAATATTTTTTTAATCTTGCTCTTATCAAATTCGCTCAAAGACACATATTCAGTCTTGTTAAAGCTTCTTTTGATACTTTCATTAATACTAAAAGTATAATAAATCTTACTCTTATCTAATTTAAAAATATCCATAGCCTCTTCTATTAATCTAGAAAATTCTTCTTTTTTAATATTACATTTTACATTGTATTCTTTAGCTTTTTTAATAAATTTTTTATAATTTTTATTTAGCCCAAAAGTGGTTCCTTTTTTAAAATTATATCTTTCGCCTTCTAATTTTCCATATTTTTTTAAAGTATCAGTATATCCTAAATCAATCATTCTAGTAATATTATCTTTATTAAAAATTAAAAAATTATCTAATCTAGAACTTGGCTTCAAATAACTAATTTTCACTTTTTTATTTTTCGGCTTTTTTAAAAAACCAATCGCACCTAAATCAATTGCTAATATTTCAGTTGCTCCTAGTTCAATTGCTAAATTAATAGGTATATTATCATAATAACCTCCATCAATATGGCTATCATCATATATCTTTTTTGGTTCAAAAACTGGATAGCATGCTCCAGAAGCAATTATATAATCTCTTAATTTCATAGGAGAAGTATTACTTGTAGTTGAATAGTTATGCGTCTTAGTGGTCAAGTTATATGATACTACTCCGTATTTAATGTTAGAATCATATAATTTCTTAGGGTTATAGTATTTATCTAAAATCTTTTCCATTTTATTCATTTTAACTCCACCTTTTAAAGACTTGTTAAAATAATCAACATATATATCCTTTTTGGAAATACTGGAAGTGAAATCATCAAATAAAAAATTAAAATCAACTTTTCTCCATAGACTTAAACATCTATAAAATTGTTTTTGAGCAAAGAACATACCATTTAATGCTCCAATAGAAGTTCCTGTAACTATGTCATATTTATAGTTCATTTTTCTTAGTGCTTTAAAAACTCCTACTTGGTAAGCTCCTTTAGCGCCACCACCAGACAATACTATTGCTTTCATATTCACCTCTTGTAAATATATATTTTTAAATTATCATTATATTCAAATTCATTATATTTTAAAACATTTCTATTTCCAGTTTCTTCATTATAATATTTGATTATATTACCATCTAAATAATATATATAACTATCTATATAATAAATATTATCAATATCATTTGTAGTAAATAAAAATATTAAGTTATCATTAAAATTTTTATATACTTCATATAAATTACCATTTTTTTTAAACAGATAATAATTATTTTTTATCTTATCAACTTTAACAAAACCATCGCTAGAATAAGTTTCTGTTACATTAAATTTCAATTCTTCTAAAGCTTGATTAACAGTCATAGTTTCCCATTTTAAATTATAGTACTTAATTAAACTTCCAACTTGATTAATTTTTTTATTTTCTATATCAATTTCATATTGAATCTTTTCATCTTTATCAAATAAATAAATTTTTGAATCTACCACTCCTTGGATATAGCTATCATATGAAATTGTATCGTTAGATATAATTTTAGTAGTCTTTAAATTAACAAAGTCAAAAACATAAAAAATATTAAAACCAAAATCATCATCATAATCTGCAACTATGTAATAATTTTCATAAAATAAAGATATTTTATGATTATATATATCTTTTTCAAATAAAGAAACATCATATACAGTTGTATTAAAATTTTTACTTACATTATATATACCTTTGTAATTATTAAACTCTATAAAATGATTAACTATCAAATTATCTTTATAAACAGATATTCCTTCAATATTAATAGGTTCAGATTTATCTTCAAATTGTTCTAAACCATATGGTTTTATAAATTCATCTAAACTATTATTTATTCCTTTGATGTTGTGGTAGTAATTAATTACACTCGAATCACTACACATCATATCAATCAATATCAATTCATCTTTAAAAATAGGTAAGATACATTCATGTGTATCATCTTTATAATAAATTATATCTTTTATAATACTATTTTCTTTATTAAATTCATGATTAACTTCGAAGATAAATGTTTCTAAAGCCACTACTTCAAATCTATAATTATCCTCGGAATCATTATAAAATAACCCATCTTCATTGATATTAAAAACTATTTCTCCTTCTATTTGATAATCAAAATCTCCACTACTTTTAAGAAATTTCATCAAAAAGAAAACTCCGATATAAATGACAATTAATATAATAAGTAGCCTAAATAATTTAAGCATAAAACCACCTAAGTTAATTATATATTATTTAAAGATATTTTTCAATCATTTTTAAAATAGGTATTAGTTTACACTAAAATTAATAAGAAGAATATCCTATAATAGAAAACTAATGAAAGGGTGGATATTATGTGTGACAAACCAAACAACTCATGTCAATGTTTAAATGAAATATTAACAGTTATATTAATTTTACAACAAAACGCTAATTGTGGAGATGCTTGTTTAGATACTTGTGATAGAGGATTCTTAGGCAACAGCATTTCAGCGCTTAATTGTAATACTAGACCTGTAATGTTATACACTTGTAGCGGTAACGCTTGGAGTATGCCTACAACTCGTGATAATGTAGTTTGTGGTGATCAAGGCGTTGAATGTTCATCAGTATTTAGAATTGAAAAATTAGATGGTTGCTGTGCGACATTTAGAGTTTTAGCTTCTAATCCTGATACTACTGATATTACTATGCCTTATATTGCAACTAATTCTTTCTTCACAATGAATTTAGATTGTGTATGCAGTTTAAGATGCTTACCAGACACTTATGTAGATTGTATTTAAGGACTTAGGTCCTTTTTTATTGAAATAAAAAAGATATTAAATTATTTTGAAAAATTAATATCTATTATATCATCTACATTAATTAAATCATTATCCATAGTAATCAAATGATTTTTATTTCTACCAATTATCTTTTTAGTAATAGTTTTGTCTTTCATAGTTAAAACTACATCTGCCTTGTAAACATATCTAGAGGAAGAAAAAATTTGATTAATTTTTTGATTAACATTTAATTCATATTTTTTATCCTCTTTAATATTTTTTATTCCTTTACTCTCATAAAAGACTTCACTATTATTATTAATCTTTTTATCTATTCTATTAGCAAACACCTTTGGTAACTTTTTATCCATATTATCGCCTCTAATAAATTATATTAATAACAACTGTATTTATTACTAAAATAATGTTAACTGATTAGAATCACTCATTCCAGTTAAAATTCCCATACCCTTCATCTTTTCAACTAAGGTTCCAGAAACTTTAGCTCTTTTTTGTAGATCTTCAATACTTAAAAATACACCTTTTTCTCGTTCTTCTACTATTTTTGTAGCAACTGTACCACCTAACCCATCAATAGTACTAAAAGGAGGTATCAAGGTTACATTATCTTCATCTACTAAAAATGTATTAGCTTGACTTCTATATAAATCTATATTAGCTATTTTTAAACCTCTAGCAGTTAGTTCTAATCCGAGTCTAAGAGTATCTAAAATACTACTTTCTTTATTGGATGCATCGTAACCTTTTTCAAGTATTTCTTTTATTTTTTCCTTAATCGCATCATGACCTTTAATCATAGCTTCAATATCAAAATCTGTAGCTTTAGTAGAAAACCATGAAGCATAGAAATACTGTGGATAATGAACTTTATAGTAAGCAATCCTAAAAGCACTCATAACGTATGCTGTAGCATGTGCCTTAGGGAACATATATTTAATTTTAAAACATGAATCAATGTACCATTCTTCAATTCCAGCTTCCTTCATCTCTTGTGCAAATTCTGCCCAAGCTTCTGGCTCTCTTGAAGGTCTACCTTTTCTAACAAATTCCATAATTTTAAATGCTTTAATAGGTTTCATTCCCTTAAACATTAAATAAACCATTATATCATCACGACATCCAATTACCTCTTTAAACGGTACAATATTATTTTTTATTAATTCTTGTGCATTTCCAACCCAAACATCAGTTCCGTGTGATAAACCAGAAATTTTAATTAATTCTGCAAAGGTTGTAGGTTTTGTTTCAGCTACTAAAGCTACTGTAAAACCAGTTCCAAATTCTGGAATACCTAAAGTTCCTGTTTCACATAATATTTCTTCCCTAGAAACACCTAGAGGTTCAGGCGATAAAAATATTCCCATCGTTTTTTTATCATCTAGTGGTACTTTAGTAACATCTTGACCTGATAAATCTTGAATCATTCTTAATTGTGTTGGGTCAGAATGACCTAGAATATCTAATTTTAATAAACATTCCTCAATAGCATGATAATCAAAATGTGTTGTTCTCCATGCTTTTGAATTATCATCTGCTGGAAATTGAAATGGAGTAAAATCATACACATCCATATAATCTGGAACCACCACTATACCACCAGGATGTTGTCCAGTTGTTCTTTTAACCCCAACACAACCTGATGCTAATCTTTCAACTTCAGCTGAACGAGCCATTATACCTTTATCTTCAAAATATCCTTTTGCAAATCCATATGCAGTTTTTTCAGCTACTGTACCTATAGTACCAGCTCTAAAAACATTATCTTCTCCAAATAGTACTTTAGTATATTCATGGGCTGCAGCTTGATTTAAATCAGAAAAATTTAAATCTATATCAGGAACTTTATCAGCATTAAATCCTAAAAATGTAGCAAATGGCATATCATTACCATCTTTAAACATATATTCATTACACTTTGGACAAATATGATCCGGTAAATCAAAGCCACTTAAATACTTATCTGATAGTTTCTCACCATCTACTTCAAATATACTATGTTGACAGTTTAAGCATCTATAATGAGAAGGTAGTGGATTAACTTCTGTAATCCCCATCATAGTAGCAACAAACGAAGAACCAACAGATCCTCTTGAACCAACTATATAACCATCATCATTGGATTTTTTAACTAATTTTTGTGAGATTAAATAAATAACATCAAATCCCCCACCAATAATACCACCTAAATTTTTCTTTACTTTTTTTTCTAGTTCTTCTTTAGTTAAATCTTTAGCCTCTTCCTCTGTTTTTAAAATATGCGCTTTAACTAGTTCAAAAACAGTATCATAACCACTAGTTAAAGTCTTATTTAATTTTAAATAAAACTCATCTTCACTAAGTTCTTCACTCTCTTTAACAATATTAATTATTGAATCACCATATAATTCCTTAGCAATTCTTTCTTCAATATTATAAGGTAGTGGATTACCATACCAACTGCTAGCTTTTTCATAAACTAAATCAGTAGTTATTTGACTAGAATTTTCCATATATGGAGAAAAAGGGACACCTTTAGTATCTATAATAACTTCAACAAATTCAACCATATCAGCTATTAAGTTAGGATTTGTTATAACAAGTTCTTCTTTTAAATTCTCATCTAAGAAACTAAATGCTTCTAACATTTCATCAGTTGTCCTAAAATAATTCGAAGGTATTTTTGTAATATTATTTCTAGCAAGAGGATGCCTACCCCCACCAGGAACTTTTTGATTTACTATTATCTCTCTAAATACTCTATCAGAATCATCGATGTGGTGAACATCACCAGTTGCTGTAATTAATTTCCCACTATCTTTTGTTACTCTAATAATCTTATTAATATTTTCTATTAATTCCCCCATAGAACCAAAATCATTCATTTGTAATAAATGATTATAGCAATCTAAAGGTTGAACTTCAACATAATCATAAAAATTAATAACATTTAATAATTCTTCTTCACTTTTACTTCTAGCTTGAACAAAAACTTCTGAATTGTAACAACCGCTTCCAAATAATAAGCCCTCACGGTGTTTTTCTAATTCACTTCTTAAAATTCTTGGTGTTTTATGTAAATACTTAGTGTTAGCTAAGGATAAGATTTTAAATAAATTTTTAAGACCTACTTTATTTTTTACTAATATATTTATATGAAATTCTCGTCCGTATTTATGTATTTCATCTTTAGAAACTAATTTATTTAAATCATTGATTGTTATAAAGTTTCTATCTGTTAATTTAAGAAGCATCTTATGAAATACTAAGGCTGTACCTTCCGAATCATAATCTGCTCTATGATGAGAACCTTCATCGAATTTAACATCATATCTTTTTACCAAAGCAGATAAGCTATGTCTAGCAAAGTTATTATCTAAAGTTCTAGATAATTCCAAAGTATCTATAACAGTATTACTAAAAGTTCCTAAGTTATATTTTTGATATGCCATTTCTAAGAAGGAAACATCAAATTTAGCGTTATGTGCAACCATCACTAAATCGCCACACCAATCATTAAATCGTTTAATTACATTTTCTTCAGTATCTTTATCCTTCAACATTAAATCAGTAATTCCAGTTATTTCAGTGATTTTTTTAGGTAATACTCTTAAGGGATTGATTAATTCATCAAATCTATCTATTATTTCTCCATTTTTAATTTTAACAGCTCCGGCTTCGATTATGGTATCCCCACCACCAGCATTAAAACCTGTTGTTTCAAAGTCAAATACTACATAAGTAGTATCTAAAAGATTACTATCATTACCTCTTAAAACAATATTAACAACATCATCAATTAAAGAAACTTCTGTTCCATAGATTACCTTAAACTTCTCATCATCTTCTTTACCTTTATTATGTCTAGAAACAAAATTAAAAGCATGAGGATAAGCATGCGCACAGTTATGGTCTGTTATAGCAATAGCTTTATGGCCAAAACTTATAGCTTGTTTTATTAAGCCTATATCATCACTTATTCCATCCATTTGACTCATTTTAGTATGCGTATGAAGTTCAACTCTTTTTAATGGACTATTATCTTTTCTTTTAACTACTTCTTTTTCTAAACTATTAATATCCCTTATATTTAATACTATTTCATTTGAATATTTATCATATTTCGCATATCCTCTTAAAGTATACCAACTATTTGCTTTAATTCTCTTTTTTAAATATTGAAATTCCTCATTATCTTTTGTGAATACTTTAGCATACATACTATCATTAAAATCAGTTATTTTAAGAGTGAAAATTTTAAATTCTGATCTTGATGATTCGAATATATCAAGCCCAAAGATATAACCTTCAATACTAACGTTATCTTCTTCGTTAACGACAGTTTGAATAGTATGAGTAGCCTTATTAATAAAAGCACCTTTAATTTCTACTGGTTCCTTAGGTTTTTCTAAAACTTTATCTATTCTTTTAGAGTTATTAATTTCTTCTCTAATTGCTAAACTTTGTGCTTCATCAATATCAATAATGAATTCAAATTTTCCATATCCCAAAGTAGATAATAACTTCACAAATTCTTTTTCAATAGACTGTAACTTCATACTTTCAGCTTTGTTAGCCACTTTAATACTAATCGTATCATTAATTGTTAGTTCATAATCCCTAAATGGCACTAATAGAGGATATTCAATAGCTAATATATCAATTAAAAAGGTAAAATATTCCCTTATTAATTCCTTATTATGATTTACAGTTTCAAAAGATACATCAATATTATAATTGCTAAAACCTTGTTTTAAAGCTTCTTTAAAAGTAGAATAAACTAAAACAGGTAAAGTTTCATTTACCAGAAGAAAAAATTTATAATTTGTTTTTTCTTTATTACCAACGATTTTTATTAATTTCCCACCGTTAAAGTATTCAAATAACTCTGAAGGTAACTTAATTTGTTCAAGCAATAATTTTAATTTGTCTTCCATAGTAAAACCTCCTACATGTTATTAAGAAAATAAGGAATAAAGATAATTAAGCCACAAATAATAGAAGCAATAGCAAAAATAAGTACTGCTCCAGCTGAAGTATCTTTAGCAACTTTAGCAAATTCATTATATTCAGGCGCGCAAATATTAACGGTATTTTCAATCGCTGTATTTATTAATTCACAACCTATAACTAGTGAGAACAAAATCACAAGTATTAACCATTCAAAAGTCTGTATTTTAAATAGTAATCCACATATTATGACAGTTAACATTATAATAACATGTATAAGCATGTTTCTTTCTTTTTTTACTCCAGAAAATATTCCTATAAATGCATTTTTAAAACTTAATAAAAGACTTGCGTTTTTCATAAATCACCTTTTCTCTAACTATCATTATACCCTATTTCATATGTAAAAAAAAGACTTTTTAAGCATATATTTAATTAGGAGGTTTTATGAATAAATTAATAGAAAGCACACCACTAATTAAAATTAACTATACATATAAAAATCAAACTAAACACTTATTCGCAAAATTAGAATACTACAATTTAACAGGAAGTATAAAAGATAGAGTTGCTTATTATATGCTTAAAGATAATTTAATTAAAAAACTACCTGTAGTTGAAGCTACAAGTGGTAATACAGGAATTGCTCTTTCTGCTTTATGTGCATACCACAAAATCCCCATCTATATCTATATGCCAGATTGGGCTAGTAAAGAAAGAATTTCTTTGATGAAATCATTTGGAGCAATTGTTACATTAATTTCAAAGGAAGAAGGAGGATTTCAGAAATGTTTAGAGTTAGCTAAAATAAGAGCTATAGAATTAAACGGTTTTTTAACCAATCAGTTTTCAAATGTAAACAATTACCTATGCCACTATGAAACTACTGCTGATGAAATAATTAACAAAAATATTACTTTTGATTCCTTTGTTTCCGGGATAGGAACAGGTGGAACATTAATGGGAGTAGGAGATAGGTTGAAAGAGCTTTACAATAGTAAAACCATTGCTATCGAACCAGAAAAAATGCCTTTAATTAAAAAAGATAAGATAATCTCTAATCATAAAATTGAAGGTATAGGAGATGATTTTATACCAGAATTAGTAGATGTAAATAAAATTGATGAAATATATTTAATAGATGATGATGACAGCATAAATATGAGTAAAATGTTAGCAAAAGAACTGGGTTTAGGGGTAGGAATATCAAGTGGTGCGAATTTTTTAGGATGTGTTTTATCAAACAGTATTGCTGTTACTATATTTCCAGATGATAATAAAAAATATTTATCAACAGATTTATTTAAAGATATCGAAATTAAAAAAAACTTCATATCTAAAGATATAAAGTTAATTAACTATGAAATTATTTAATTATTTACCATTTTCTTCTAGGTAAGCTCTTGAAATTGTTAATTTATATAATGTATTTCCAGCTGCTATTATAAAGTAGCTTTTTTCATCTGGTACAACCTCATAATAGATGATTGGACTACCCGTTGTATCATGAGCATCTACTAATTCTTCGATAGACATAACTCTTATTTTATTTTCAAAACTACTTTCATTAATACTTGGCTGTTTTGATGTAATAATCATTCTATCAAATTCTCTTAAATATTTTTTAATTGTTGATTGATAAATATCTTTTTTACTTAATTTAGTTATTCCTATAAAAGCTGATAAAATTGCTGAAATTCCAAATACTCCTAACAAAATTGAAAATATAAACAAAGGCATGTTTTCAATTTTCGCATCGTTAATATCTGTTATATAAGATGAGCCATATACTTTTTTAGATTGATCTATTTCAATTGTTTGCTCACCTATTGGAATAGTAACAGACATAGTTTTTGAAGAATCTAATTTATTATCAATACTATCACTAACACCAGTAGCTTTAACTTTAAAAGTAACCACTAAATTACTATCTATAGATAATGAGTAATCATCTTTAAATGATAATACATAATCTTCATATGTATCATAATCGATTAAAACTTCTTCATCTATTATAAATGTACTACCATTTAAAACAATAGCTTCACTTAAAATTTCATAAGTTTTTTGATGAACCACTAAATCCGGTTCGTTACGATTATTTATTATTAAATCTGCATACACTTCATACTCATAGTTTAAATCCATGATTTCGTTTGAAGATAATTCATAAAAGAAATCGATATTTATAGTATCAATTATACTAGTAATATACGAAAGCCCAGGTCCTAATGTACTATCTTCATAGTGATCATTTTCTTTAAGCATAACTCTGTAATCATTCGTTCCTGATTCATTATAATGTATAACATGTAAAGAACTTCCAAAGGAAACTGATAAACTAATAAAGTATCCACATAATGATAATAAAATTAAAGATAAAAAAGCAAAGATCACAATTTTAACTTCTCTTTTTAACTTACTCTTTTTTTTAGGTAAGGAAAATGTCTTATTATTTCCATCATATCTAATATTTTTATCCATTTTATCCTCCTTTACTTCAAGGCTTCATTTAACCAAACAACAGGTAGACCTATATATTTGATTTTAAACTTAGCCGTTCCAATAACTTCATCTTCAGAAACAAGCCAGTTATCGGCACTTTCATTGTTGTCACCCTTTGTTTTAAAATAATATATATTGTTTTCATTTATTATTTCAATAACCCTGTGGACAACTATAATACTCTCTTTTTCAAAAATTAAAATTTCACCGTTTTTTATAGTTTCTATATCATCGTTTTTTTCCACTATTACTATATCACCAACATCTAATTCATCTTCCATAGAACCTGAACCAATACTTAATGAAAAATATCTAAAGAAACCACTATTTAAGTAAACTATTCCTATTATCAATATAATTAAAAACGAGGTGACAATTTTTGAAGCTGTTCTTTTATCTCTTGAACTTTCTTTTTTAGCTTTACTTCTAACTAGTAAAGCTACTCCTAGTAGTGTGACTATAGGTAACAAGAAAGCAATAATAGCCAATATATATACACCAAAATCCGGAAAAATCGGCAATAAATATACTGGTAGTTCTACTATTAACCTATATACCAAATTAGGTTTGTAACCAAATTTAACTGATGAATATGTTAATAATATATTTTTACTAATACTAGGAACAATCATTAAAGAAACAAGTTCAATAATATCTTCTAATTTTAGTAAGTTGTAATCATAAATTACCACACTTATATCAATAAGTATAAATAAAATTGCTGATAAAATTAAGATAACATAATTTTTTTCACCTTTTCTATTTATACAATATCTTAAGTATTCTGATACAAGTATAAGAGAAATTAAAGGAAGTGAATTCCTTATAATTCCTAGAAAACTTAAATTATATCCGGACTGCAAAAATCCTGTAAATATACCAAATATATATATAATTAAATAATAACTTAAAGTTGTTATAGATATTGTTATTATTGCATCAAATTTATATCTATTACGGTCCTTTTCAATCCCTATAATCATTTTAACTAATAGTATATTTAAAAGCAAAAATAAGCTGATAATATATAAATTAGTTATGTCAAAAACCGAAATATTTAACATTAAGATTGCTATTAACAATACTTCTAACATTAATATTTTTTTATAACTAGGTTTTATACTATCACCTTCTTATTTTTTGAGTAAATTAGTTTTGTGCGTAACCAATTGTAATTGCTAAATTATCAATATTAACATCTGCAGATGGTAATAAATCAGCTGTAACATCTCCATAAGCTAATGTTAATTTCATTGATACAGTTCCACCGTTTGCTGCTAAAACATCATTAACATTAAGTGAAGTATCATCAGCATAAGTTAATGTATAAGTAATATTATCACATACATTAGTAGCGTCAGCTGTTTGTTGTGTTGGATCTAAAGCTGTCCCTGTACATGTAGGCGTTGGGATAACTAATGAAGATATTTTTGCTTCGAATGTACCATCGTTAACTACATCAAATGTATAAGTTACACTATCAAGTGGTGAAGTTAATGAGATATCGAAATCTCCAATATGAGTAGTTGATGCTGCGATAGTTGGCGCAGTATTAACTACAGCATCTCCTAAAGTAGCTGTATTTTGTAAATTTTCAAAGTGAACATCCCAAGATGAACCTTTAACATCTGCAGTACCTCCGATTGTTAAATCTTGACTTAATGCAGCGAACCCGATTGATAATCCTCCTACTGCTAAAAGTATTGCAATTACTGATAAAATTTTTGTTTGTCTTTCTGATTTCATTTTCTTTTTCCTCCCTAATAACTTTCATATATAAACCTAACGGTATATACCTATTTTTGAATATAATTAATAACTGTTGTTAATCCTGATAAACTAACATCCTCAGTTACCATTTCAGTTCCTCCAAAGGTCAAAACAAGTTCAACTACTGAAGAAGTCCCTGCATCAAGCTCATCGTTTACTTGTAAAGCTTGACCATCTTTTGTTCCACCTACATATGTTAATGTATAACTAAAATTATCACACACTGTACTTTCGTCTGTTAATTTATCTGCTCCACTTCCTAAACAAACAGGACTTGGCATTGAAATAACTCCGATTTTAGCGTCTATAGTTCCTACATTAGATATAGTGAAACGATAAGTAGCTGAATCTCCAGGTAAATAATAGTTTACATCAAAACCACTAATTGTAGTTGAATCAAAACTTAAAGTTGGTGCGGTTATTTCAACAGCACTACCAGTTAACTCAACTGTTTCTAATGAATTAAACTCTACATTCCAGCCAGCTAAATTAACACCCGCTGAACCTCCTATAGTCAAATTCTGACTAAGACTTGCGTAAGAAATACTAATTCCTAATACAGAAAATAGTATTGCCACTAATAAAATACCTCTATGACTCATTTTGCTCTCCTTTATTGTAACCTCTATTCTAATTAATTATAGCATAGCCACAACTCTTTGACAAGCACTTTAATCAATATTAAATAATTTTTTGTTATACTATAGCTATTATTTACAATAATAAAGTTTTTATGCAGCTTATTTAAACTCTATTAAATTATCGTTTTTACCATAAAAAATAAAATCATCAACTGCTGTTTTTCCCATCACTATTATGGTATCCAAATTATTACCTTTTATTATATCTGAACCTACCGAATTAACATTTTTAGTGATAATCAAACTTTCTAAATTGTTATTAATAAATGCTTCATCTTCAATTCTTAAAACATTATCTGTTAAAATAATGTTTTCCATTCCACTATCTTCAAATGCATTATTAAAAATATAAGCTATATTACTAGGTAAAGTTATATTTTTATCTTCTCCACCATAACCTATTAATGTTCTTGTATCAATTCCTGTAGAACTACGCATATAGATATAAGCGTCTTCTTGTTTTAATTTATTATTATTGAAAGCTAATTTTCCAATACTAACAACACTTTCTGGTATGGTTAAAGAAGTTAGTTGGTTGTTATAAAAAGCTTTTGTTTCAATAGATGTTATAGAACTCGGAAGTTTTACTTCCTTTATTGAATTTCCTTCGAAAGCAGAAATTTCAATATTTTCTATTCCAGATTCTATTTCTAGTTTTTCTATTCCTAAATTTTTAAACGCTGAAGCTCCAATAGTTGTGATTTCAATATTATTAATTTTATTAGGTATATATAAATTTTTAGTACAATTAATATTATAAGAAGTTATCATATTACCAGATAGTTCAAAACAACTTTCATCTATTCTTTCTTCACCGAATTTATT
>CAYJEP010000003.1:26816-34432 GCA_964369555.1 uncultured Muribaculaceae bacterium
ATTACCAACATCATTACTATCATTAATGCACCTGTTATTGTTCGTTTCATACATTCACCTCATTATCATTATACTATGTTAAAATTAATTCTTCAATAGAATTTTTAATCTATCTATGATATAATTTTAGATGGGAGGAAATATGAAAAATTTAATTTTAACTATAAAAGGATTCTTTATAGGTATAGCAAATATAATACCAGGCGTAAGTGGTGGGACTTTAATGATATCTTTAGGTATCTATGAGGATATGATAGAAGCAATAAGCCATTTTTTTAGTAATGTTAAAAAACATTTAAAACTAGTGTTCTTTATCGGAATTGGAGCTTTATTATCAGTTGTTTTACTTAGTAATGTGGTAACATACTCTTTGGATAACTTCAAATTACCTACAATAATATTCTTTATTGGTCTAATACTGGGTGGGATTCCAATGTTATTTAAAAAAGTTAAAGGTAATATATCTTTATCTAACATCTTACTATTTATTATAACCTTTAGTTTAATTATCATTATGACTATTACTAAAAATGGATTAAGTGAAATAAGTTTAGTTAATATGAACTTAACTTCTTATTTATTATTATTTTTAGTTGGAATTGTTGCTGCTGCTTCAATGGTAGTTCCTGGAATTAGTGGTTCGTTTATTCTAATCTTTTTAGGTTATTATGAACCAATTTTAAACATTATAAAAGAGTTCACTCAATTTAATAATTTAATAAATAACGGAATTGTTTTAGGTGTTTTTGGTTTAGGAGTACTAATTGGAATTGTTTTAGTTGCAAAACTAATAGAATTTTTAATCAAGAAATATGAAATTAAAACCTATTCAGCTATTTTAGGATTTGTTACTTCATCTGTTATATCAATTTTTATAACGTCTTATAATGAATTAGTATTTAATACTGGTTTAATATTAAGTGCAATAGTTTTAGGAATAATAGGATTTATAATTGCCTATAAATTAGGAGAATAAAAAAAGTACATTATTGTACTTTTTTACATTCTTTTAATATATATTTATATACTGTATCTTCATCTAAGCCTAAATCTTTTAATACTTTATCTCTTGAACCATGTTCCACAAAATAATCATCAATAGCTATAATATCAATATCAGTATATGTAGATAAATGACTTCCTAACGAACCTATTTTGCATGCTTCTTCATAAACAAATATTTTTTTATTTTCTATTCTTTTTAAAACTGCTGTATCTACAGGTTTAATAAATCTAGCATTAATCACTTCTACTTTAATATTATCTTTTTTTAATCTATCAGCAATGTTTAAAGCATTTGTTAAAAAATCACCATAACTAATAATAACTGCGTCTTTTCCTGTTTTTAGAGTTTCCCAACTACCAAGTTTAATATCAGAAACTAAAGAAGTCTCTTCATAACTATTTTTTGAATATCTAATAGCCATAGGTTGTTTTATATCTAAAGATAACTTTAAAATTGAGTTTAATTCAACACTATCTTTAGGATGAGCAATTATTAAGTTAGGAATTGGAAGCATAAATGATATATCATATATTCCTTGATGAGAAGAACCATCATCACCAATAACTCCACATCTATCAATACAAATAACCACATTGCTTTTCATTTTAGCTACATCATGTATCAATTGATCATAACTTCTTTGTAAAAATGATGAATAAATAAATATATATGGTTTTTTATTAGATAATCCTAACGCATTAGCAACAATCATTCCGTGTTCTTCTGCTATACCGACATCAATAAATTGCTTTTTAAAATCTGCTTCTATTTTAGTTAATTTTGAACCATTCATCATGGCTGGTGTGATAGCAATTATGCTTTTATCAGTTTTCATCATGTTATATAAATAAGTACTTGCTATATCAGCACCGATAGTTCCTTTTTTAGAACCTAGCCCAGTTTCTATATCAAACTTACCTACTCCGTGCCAATTACCTAATAAATCATTCTCACTATGAATATACCCTTTCCCTTTTTCAGTAATAACATGTAATAATACGGGACCTTTGGCTTTCTTAGCGATATTTAAATATAGTTCTAACTCCTTATAATCATGTCCATTAATAGGTCCATAATAATCGAATCCTAAATCCTCAAATATTATTCCTTCATTATTATATAATCTTTTAAAAGATTTCTTTATTTTAGTTAATAAACCAACTGATTTAACTCCTACTATAGGAACTCTTCCGAAAATATTTTTAGTTGTTTTTTTAACTTTATTATATTTCATATCACTTCTTATTTTATCTAAAGCATTATGTAATCCACCGACATTTTTAGTTATACTCATCTCATTATCATTTAAAATAACAATAATATTATTTGGTAAAGATCCTATATGGTTTAAGGCTTCATATGAAACTCCATTTCCGATTGAACCATCTCCGATTATAGCTATTACACTATTATTTTTTTTGTCTAAATCTCTACTAATAGCAAAACCAATAGCAGCACTTAATGATGTTGAGGAATGTCCTGCTTCATAATCATCTCCTTCTTTAAGTGATTGAAATCCAGATATTCCTTTGAATTGTCTTAATGTTTCTAACTTTCTACCAGTTAATATTTTATGGGTATAACATTGATGACCTACATCAAAAATTATTTTATCTTTATTAAAGTCAAACACTTTATGAAGAGCAACCGTTAAATCGACTATACCTAAATTAGAAGATAGATGCCCCCCTGTTTTTGAAACACTTTCTATAATATATTTTCTTATTTCAGTACTAATATTAATTAGTTCTTTTTCTGTTTTATTTTTCAAAAATTTTGAATTTTTAATTTCTTCTACTACTACTTTTTTCATACCTATATTATATTATAAATTCATTATAAAAACAATTAAAAAATAAGCATTTCTGCTTATATATTTATATTATCAACTTCTTCTTTTAAAATATCTTTTATTTGTTTTAAATAATCCATTTTAGCACCTTTTTCATGCATTAAATAGTATTGATAATTAGTGATTGATGGAAATGGATTTGCTTCTATTATATCTGGACCAGTTGGAGTTATTGCTATATCCCAACCGATGAATCTTGTATCTGGAACTGCTTTTGCTGCTTTTTTTACTAGTTCTAAGGTTTCTTTCATAAACGGAACTTTTACACTTCTAAAAGGAAAACCAGTAACAGGATGTTTTTCATACTTAACTAATTCATCATCTACCATATCACAAATAAAGTTTCCTTCATCATCTAATCTTGCTTGAATATCAATACAAGAAATTGTATCAGTAGAACCATCATTAATTCTTAAAACTCTTTCTAAAATATGAACTTCATTATCTTTTAAGATAGTTATAATTCTAACGTTATTCACAGCAAATTTATTTATTTTTTCTAAAATATCATGTTGTTTGATTTCTTCTTCAATCAGGTATTGTCTTTGCTTAATTAATTCCTCATACTTTTTGTTGATATCTTTTATATCTTTTACTTTTAATTTATCAACACCATGACCACCAAAGCCATCAGTTAACTTAGCATAAACATTAGTTTTTCCTTTAATGAATTTTTTAAATTCTAAAACTGTACTAACTCTTAAATCAATGAATTCTCTTTTTATATAATTGTGAAATAATTTATTACATATAATTTTATCATCTAAAGCTATTCTATATTTAATAGGATTCAAATACTTTATTAATTCAAAATACTTATAAAAAGTTAACATTTCTTTTCTATCTTCCTTAGATAAATTAGCAAAATCACCTTTCATATATTCATGGTATCCAATTTTATATTTAAAAGCGCATCCTAAGTAATCTAGTTTTATACTCATCTTACTTCTATTATTTCTTTCTGCTTCTCTATTTAAAACACGATTCATATTTTTCCACTGAATAGATTTTATTTTATTAATAATATATTTCGTTTTTCTTTTCATACTCTCACCTATAAAAAGTATATCATACCCTTTATTAAAGGTCAAACAATATAAAGAATATACTTAGAATCAAAATACTTAGTAAATTCAGTAATTAAATATTCTTTTGCGCTTTCCTTAACAATTGATTTATACATATATCTCCCTCTTCCTCTACCAGTCATGATTTGTTTATCGTATAAATTAATAGAATTTGGAATAGCATCTTCATTAATTACTCTATGAACATAACTATAAGTCATAAAAATAAATTCAAAAAACACTTGTTTTTTAACTTTATCAGATAAACTCTTATTTAATTTTTCTATTAACTCTTTATATAATAATTTCCAATTTGATACTAATATAATTGGTGCGATTAAAATACCAACTCTATATCCAGCATCTACTAGTTTATTTATAGCTTCAATTCTATTACTTAAATTAGACGTTCCAAATTCAATATTTTTTATAATATATTCTGGATTTACACTCATTCTAATTATAGTTTTTCCATTATGATTTAAATTAAGTAGAGAATCGATGGTACTAAACTTAGTAGGAAAAGTAATATATCCTTTTCCATTTTTTCCAAACTCTTCTATTATCCATTCTAGATTATTAGTCACTTCATTCTCTATTACTAAATCACTATTGCTTCCTATTTCAAATGTTAATTCTTTTTCTGAACTATTAGATTTTTTGATTAACTTATTATACATTTCTTCTTTATTTACAAAAACTCTTAGATAAGAGCATTTATTATAATTACATACTAAATAACAATATAAGCAAAAAGCTGGGCAACCAGAAGAAGTAAAGGGAACTAAAAAATCAGAAGATTTAAAATTATCCACATACTTATGAGTTTTTCTAACTCCTATTATTAAATATTGTTTTAATTTTACAAAATCTTTATTATCACTTTTTCTTAACTCTTCAATATTGTTGTGGTTATCTATTTCTATCTTAGGAATATCTTTATATTTATCAAATAAATATTTCCCTAGTTCATAATTTTCTACACCTTTCTCATAATAAATTTTTTTAGGTTTAAACATATTATCACCATTATTTATTGTTAGTAAAAAACTTATTTCTATACAAAAAAAAGCTATAAAAGCTTTCATTTAATTATTTGGTGCATGTCAAGGGACTTGAACCCCCACGAAGATTACTCTCCTGCAGATTTTGAGTCTGCCGCGTCTACCATTCCACCACACATGCATAAGAATATTATAACACAAATTATAATATTTTTATATTTTTTTAAACAACTTCAACAAATTTTGAATCATATAAATCAACTACTTCATCTTTTTCATTAACGAATACTTCTGGTAAATCATTAATATTTTTTAAACCAAAATAATCTAAAAATAAACTTGTAGTTCCATATAGTACTGGTCTACCTGCGGTTTCGCTTCTACCTACTTCATGAATCAAATTTTTATAAACTAATCTTCTTACTAAATACGTACTTCCAACACCTCTTATATCATCAACTTGCCCTCTTGTTATTGGCTGGTTATAAGCTATTATAGCAAGTACTTCTAAAGCTGCATCACTAAGTCCATCATTATCGTCTAGAGTCATTAATCTTTGAATATATTCTTTACTACTTTTTTTTGTAACTAATTTATAACGATTTCCTAGCTTAGTTAATTCTATTCCTCTATTAGTATAAGACTCACTCAATTTTTCGATTAAAGAATTTAAAGTAAGTTCATCAACTTCTAATATTTCCATTAATTGAGATTCTGTTAATCCTTCATCTCCTACTACAAATAATAAACTTTCTAATACTGATATCATCTACACCACTCCACTTAAAATTATATTGTTAAAATTACTATCCTGTTTTATAAACAACTCATTATTCCTAGCTAGACTTAATATAGATAAAAAAGATATTATTATGTAAGGTTTATTAAACTCTTCAAATAACTCATCAAATAAAACTTCTTTTTTAATCTTTAATAATTCCTTTATCTCCAAACTGCGTTTACTTATAGAATACTCCTTAGAAGTAATTTTAGTATTTAAAGGCTTACTTATTTGAACTCTCAATAAAAACTTTTTAAAAGCTTCTTTCAAATCATCTAATACAATATCATCAGGTAAATTACTAGATGTTTTAAATTCTGTTATCTCACTAGGCTTTTTAGTAAAATACTCTTTTCTTAACTGTTCTAAAGTTTTGAAATCACCAGTTAACTCTTTATAGTTTTGATATTCAACTAATTTTCTTATTAATTTTTCTCTTGGATCTTCTTCATATTCATCATCTGTAATTTCTGGTTTAGGCAATAACATACTAGATTTGATTTCTATTAATTCAGCAGCCATTCCTAAATAACTACTAGCTATATTCAAATTTAAGTCTTCCATCTTTTGAATATAATCTAAATATTGTTTAGTTATTACTTCAATCTTTATATCATATATATCTAAATCCGATTGCTTAATTAAGTGTAAAAGCAAATCCATTGGTCCTTCAAAATTATCTATTGTAATAACATACATACAATCACCTTTTTAATTATAACAAAAAAAGATAGAAAAATCTATCAATGTTTGCTAACTAAGTCCACAAAATAAGACATTTTCTCATTACAATAATTATCGGCTATATTTTTAAAAATGTTGTTTAAAATGTAGTCGATTGATGCATCATCATTAAAACATTCTAAATAGATATATTTAAGCTTATCTAATTCTTTATTTTCTATCATATTTTTAATTGATTTTTTTAATTTTTTCTTTATCACAATATCTTTCCTAGTTTCAAAACTTAAACTTAGCTTTTTTAAAGTTTGATAAGAAAAATTAATTAAATCAATGTCTTTAGCAAAGTCCAATATATCTATTTCTTCATCATTTAATAAGCTACTATAGTAATTAATATCACCATTTGAATCACATGACACTGTTAAAGCAACTAAACCATCAGTCAAAATAAAACTATATTTAAGCAAAGAACTAGAGGAAGAACTAAAAGTTTTATTTTTAATTTCTTCTAAAAAGATTTTATTTATTTTTACTTTATACATAAAAATATCCTTTAACTCATAATCCTTAATTTTAAAAACTGGTATTTTCTTAACATGTAAAATATTATCGTTCTTATACCACTCAAATGAGTCATAATACTTTCTTTGAAAATTAATTAAAATATCGTATATGTAGTTCATCTTTATCCTCCTTATGTATCGAAAAAAATACTATAACTATCCCTACTATAAAAAACCAACATTCATATCTTCTAATTATAAATTTAACATATTCAAAAAAATTATACCCTATAGTAGTAAAATTTAAATATAAGATTATATAGCTTGCACCTAAAACTGTTAAACCAAATCCTAAAAGGAATAAAAAAAATCTTACCATAAATACTCCTTACTAATTATATTAAAAAAATATAATAATTTTACTAATTATTCAATTGACAAATAAGTAATATAATGGGAAAATAATAATATGAAAAGATTTAATATGATTGACGAAAATTTTATATGCGAGAATTGTTCTAAAAAGGTAAGTAAACTTAACTACACTGCACGTGATCACTGTCCTTATTGTTTGTATTCTAAACACGTAGATATCAATCCTGGGGATAGAGAAAACAATTGTAAAGGCTTATTAAAACCAGTTGATATCGAAAAATTTAAAGATACTTATAAAATAATTTATAAATGCGTGAAATGTAAAAAGAGTCATAAAAACATTG
>CAYJEP010000004.1:0-1264 GCA_964369555.1 uncultured Muribaculaceae bacterium
CTTGATTTTTAAAATGTAGTTTTAAATTTTCATAATCATTAATATCACTTGCTTTTTTAATTCCTAAACTTTCTAATTTAAGCGCTGTACTTTTTCCTATTCCATGAATATCATTAATATTCATAGGATATAATTTTTCTTTTATTTCAGATTCAAATAATGTATGCACTTTATATGGTTTACTAAAATCACTAGCTATTTTAGCGCATAGTTTATTATTAGCTATACCTATAATATCATTTGTATATTTAGAAATTAATTCAAATAATTTTTTACTCATTTTATCATATAGTTTATAATCAGGGTAATAAACTTTTAAAGCTCTACATTTTTTCTTTGCTATATATAAGGTTTCAGCTGTTTTAATACCCATTTTTTTACAAGGATCTGATTTAGCTAATACTATTCCTTTTCTTGCAGTTAAATCAGTTCCAATAACAGCATAAGAATTTCTAATATCATATTTAGTAGTTTTAAGCAGTTCCACAGCTGTCCATGATAAGAAAGCATTGTTAACATCAATATGAAATATTATCCTCATTTAAATCACCTTTACTTATTTTAACAAACATTAAATTAATAGTAAATAGTTATTTATTTAACAATTTTAACCTTTTAATTATTTTCTTTTCGATTCTTGATATATAAGATTGACTAATCCCTAATTTAATTGCCACATCTTTTTGAGTCATCTCCTCAGTATTGAATAACCCATATCTTAAAACCATTATTTCTTTATCTCTTTCATTTAAATTAGAAATCTCACCATATAATAAATTATGATTTACTTCTTCTTCTAAACCTCTAGTTACTATATCCGGTTCAGTACCTAAAATATCTTCTAAATGTAGTTCATTCCCCTCACCGTCATAAGATAAACTATCTTCAAAACTAACTTCACTTCTTCTTTTTTTGTTTTTTCTTAAAAACATTAGAATCTCATTATCAATACATCTGGAACAATAAGTAGCTAGTTTAATATTCTTATCTAGTTTATATGTATTAATACCTTTAATTAACCCAATTGTACCAATACTGACTAAATCTTCTAAATCAATACCAGTATTTTCATACTTCTTAGCTAAAAACACTACTAACCTTAAATTGTGTTCAATAAGTTTATTTTTAGCTTCATTACAACCATTCATTGATTTTAAAACATACATTACTTCATCTTCTTTGGATAGTGGTTCAGGTAATTTATCTGCACTTCCTACAAAAAATATTTCTGTTGTAAATATTTTAAGTATTAAATCTTTAATTT
>CAYJEP010000004.1:1274-8061 GCA_964369555.1 uncultured Muribaculaceae bacterium
TTCTAATAATCCGACTATAACATTTTTGTATTTTAAATCATTGATTATCATTTGTTCTACTTTTATACATTTTATTAACCCAGTATTATTCACCCCTTGATATGGCGTATAGAAAAATTTATCAGCATCAATTTTAATATCAACCAAAATAATTGGCTTTTTAGTAATAACATCGACAAGTTTATTACCGGTATCTAAAAATCCATTTAAATTATATGTGTTGTTTTTAAATTTAATTACAACTTTAAAATAATTGGAATAATTAACTTTTAACCACATTCCCTGTTTAATATAAATAAATAAAATAAATGGACAACTAATTAATAAAACAATAAAGTTAAGAGATAAATCTGTATAGTTATATTCTAAATCTAAAAAATATAAAAATCCTCCTAAAACAATACTAGATGAATAAATATATATAAAATTTTTAAATGTATATTTAATTGATTTAAAATCAAATGAAACTATAGACATTAATAAACACATGAAAATCTTATAAATAATTAAAACAAAATTGGAAACTCTTAAAAATAAAAATAAACTACTTACTCCTCCTATAAACGCACCTCCCATTATTTTATAAATACTCATATTTCTTCTAAGTAATACATTAACTGTATTCAGTAATAAAAAATCAATAAAAAAATTTAAAATCATTATTAAATCTAAATATATTTTCAAATGTATCACCAACTTTATTATAAAAAAAAAACATATAAAAATATGTCGTTTTAAGTAGTTATTTAAAAAGTAATTATAATTCAATTAGTTATTTCATCTACTATTTTTTTAACTCCCATAGAACCACTTGCTTTTACTAAAATTGTATCACCCGGTCTTTTTATTTTATTAATATATTTTTGTCAATTCTTTTTACTTATTGTTTTATTTATGTGTCTCACATAGTTGATTTTGGTCTTTTAATTTATATATGATAAAAAAAGACTAATGCCTTTTGTTTACATTAATCTTTATTTTTTGCATTCCATACTAATTCTTTGAACCACTGATAAAGTCGCACATAAAATAACTGCATATGTACCACCGTAAGATAAGAAAGGTAGAGGGACTCCAGTTAAAGGAATAAGTCCTAACAATCCTCCTAAATTGATGAAAACATGAATAAATATATAGGCTGATATACCTACACAAATGTAATAGTTTTGAATACTTTTTGTTTTATTAGAAACTTGTAAAATTCTATATATAACATAAATATACCCAATAAAAACAATTGTTGTTCCTAAAACACCTTGTTCTTCTCCTATTATTGCAAAAATACTATCTGTATGTGGTTCTGGAATATATGAATATTTTTGTTTACTCTCACCTATTCCGACTCCAAGTAATCCACCTTCGTTTAAAGCAATAAAACTGTTACAAACTTGATATCCTTCATTTTCATATTTTGAACAAGGATTAAAATAATTGAATCTTTCTAACTGTGCATCATTAAATAATTGTCCGTTTATTAGTATATATACTAAAAGACCTAAACTACCGATTCCTATTAAGCTTCCCATTATAATTGTTTTGTCTATTTTCCTAATTGGACTTGCTATAAACATTATAAAAAAGATAAAAAACATAATTAAAAACCCACCGGTATCGACTTGTAAAAAAGTTAAAATAGGAAATATAGCTACTAACAATATTAAAAAAGAAATATAGCATAGTCTTTTTTTCATATTATTTGATCTAAATACTTTATAAAATTTTCCCAGTATTACACCCACTAATATTATAATTATTAATTTAGCTATTTCACTTGGTTGGAATGATATAGGTCCCAACTGTAACCAGTTTTTGGCCCCGTTAACCACATTACCAAAAGGAAATAACAAACTAACAAGTGTTAAAGAAATAACATAACCAATACCAATTAATTTAGAATATAACTTAGTTGGTACTGCAATCACAATTAAAGAAACAATAAAACCTAAAACTAACATTATTGATTGTTGAAAAAAATAATGATATGTTGATTGTTCATAATTAACAACTGCTTCTCGACTGGATGCGGTTGTTATATTAAGTAAACCAAACGCAAAAAAAATAATTGTTACAATTAATAATGGTTTATCCATTTTAGATATAAGTTTTTTTAAATTTATAGCTATTTTTTTCATATTTTACCTACCATATCTATAATAGCATATATTTTTTAAATTTTCAATCTAGGTTTTTTTAATGCACAAAAGAATATTAGTTTAATAAACTATAATATCAAAGGAGGTATATTATGTATTACTACGGTGGTTACCAAGGATATGGTTGTCAAAATCCATATGGTGGATATGGTTCTTCATATGGTTATGGTGGCGCAATTTTATTAGTATTATTTATTTTATTAGTTATCATTATAGGTGCAAGAGCATTTAATCCAACACCAGGTCCTTGTTGTGGGAAATAAAAAAGTATCAATGATACTTTAAGTACATTCTTTAAAGAATGTATTTTTTATACTCCAACACTGTTAGTTTCTGGTAAAGTTGAACCACCATCTATAACAAATTCTTGTCCAGTTATATAACTTGATTGTTCACTTGCTAAAAATGCAGCTAATTCTCCTATTTCTTCCGGTGTTCCTAATCTTTTCATTGGTATTCCTTTAGCAATACCATCAATAATTGTTCGTGGTGTCAAAGAATTGGTATCTTTAGCAATTCCTTCAACCATAGGTGTTAAAATATATCCAGGTAAAATTGCATTAACACGAATATTTTTATCAACTAACTCCATTGCTAATCCTTTAGTAAAACCTATTAAAGCAGCTTTAGTTGTAGCATAAGCTACTTCCCCACTATCAGCTACTATTGGACCAGTAACTGATGATAAATTAATAATACTACCTTGTTTCATAAGTGGTACAAAAGTTTTAGTTACATTCCATGTACCTTTAATATTTATATCAAAGTGTAAATCTCTTATTTCATCTGTAGTTTCTAAAAATGGCGTTAATTTAGCAACTCCTGCATTATTTACTATAATATCTACATTTCCAAATTTTTGTTCAATATAATCTTTAGCTTTGTCTAAGTTTTCTTGATTTCTAATATCAAGTTTAAATCCTAAAATTTCTTTATACTCGGTAGCTATTTTTTTTACTTCATTACTATAATCAAGTACAATGACTTTAGCTCCATATTTCAAAAAAGTTTTAACAATTCCTAACCCATTCCCCATAGCGCCACCTGTTACGATAGCAACCTTATTTTTTAAATCCATTCTTTTCTCCCTTTATATCTATACTACAACTATAAGCAGTTGAAAAAGCTAGTGTTAAATTATAACCACCTATTGGCCCATGAATGTCTAAACACTCTCCTATAAAATAAATATCATTTAATTTTGATTTAAATGTTCTAGTATCAATATATTTTAAATCAACCCCACCACCTGTAACATAAGCAAACTTGATATCATTTACAGTTTTGATACTTACTTTATATTTCTTAATATTATTTATCATATCATTAATGTTCTTATGATTCAACCTTTTAACTAGATCATTTTTTATATTACAAAGTTCAAGTAAATATGTACTAAACCTTTTACTGAAAAAATTATTTAAAATATTTAAAATATATTTTTCAGGGTGTAATAATTCTTTTAAGTCTTTTTCATCAATTAATGGTAATAAATCAATAGTTATTTCTTTTATATTTTTTAAGTATATATGTTCACTAATTTTCATAATAGAACTACCACTTAATCCTGTATGAGTAAATATTAAATTACCACTTTCTTTAAATTCATGTATATAAACATTATCAAAACTAGTACCAGCTAAGTTATTTTTATCATTAGTAATAATACTAGTTTCTGCTGGAAACAATGAAACACAGGGTTGTTTAATTAAATCACATAGCCTTATATGATCCCCACTACTACCAGTTTTAATATAACTACTACCTCCAGTAGCTACAACTATATATTTTGTTTGATATGTATTTTTATTAGTAGTAACTAAATTATCTTCTATCCTTATCACTTCTTCATTATAATTAACTTTGCACTTTGTTTTCTTTATCAAATAATTTAAAACATCACTAGCTTTATCACTTTTAGGAAATATTTTATTATCCTCTTCTTCTTTTAATCCTATACTTTTAAAATAATCATAAACTTCAAATGGTCCGAATTTATTAATAGTACTATATAAATATTTTTTATTATGCTTTATATTTTCTAAAAACTCATCATTTCCTTTTAAATTAGTTAAATTACAACGACCTCCACCAGTTATTAAAAGCTTCTTTCCTGGAGAATTTGTCTTTTCTAAAACTAACACGTTCATATTACTAAGTAAACTAGCAAGCATTAATCCAGATGCGCCTGCTCCAATTATAACTACATCATACATTTTACTCACCCTATTATTTATTTTATCAAATTTATTAGATTTTAAAAAGACTTTTAACAGTATTTATGATACAATTATCTAGGTGATGTTATGAAAATTGGAATTCCAAGAGCATTTTTATATTTTAAATATAAATATTTATGGGAAACATTTTTTGAAAATTTAGGAGTTAATTATGTTATTAGTGATGAAACTAATAAACAAATAATAAAAGATGGAAATAAATACTCAATTGATGAGGCTTGTTTATCATCTAAAATATATATGGGGCATGTGTATAATTTAATTGGAAAATGTGATTATATACTGGTTCCTAGAATTGAAGCATATACAGATGGTGAGGTATGCACAAAATTTCAAGCTATTTATGATTTGGTGGCTAATACATTTAAAGATATTAATATTTTATATTATAATATTAATCCGAAAGAACCAATAAATGAATTTAGAAGTTTTTTAAAAATGGGGAAATTTTTAGGATATAAAAAATCTCATATTACTAGAGCTTATTTAATAGCTAAACAGGCTGAAAAAACTAATCAATTATTAGAATATAAAAATCAAGAAAAACTATTTGAAAAAGAAGAAATAAAAATATTGTTAGTAGGACATAAATATAATATTTATGATCAGTTTATTGGTTTACCAATAATCAATTATTTAAAAGAACAAAACGCAACTATTATAGTAGCGGATATTTGTGAGAAAAAAGAAGCTGTTACTATAGCTAAAAATAATTTTCCTACTCTACCTTGGGCTTTTAATAAAGAATTAGTTGGTTCTTTATTAATTAATAAAGATAAAGTAGATGGGATTATCTTGATGAGTTCTTTCCCATGTGGACCAGATTCATTAGTAAATGAAATGATTATTAGAAAAATCAAAGGTAAACCTATTTTAAATTTATTACTAGATGATCAAGATGGTAATGCGGGAATCGAAACTAGATTAGAAAGTTTTATTGATATAATAAGAATTAAAAAAGGTGATGAAGATGAAGTGTAAAATAAGTTTGCCTAGATGGGGTAATTACCACATAGCATTTGAATACTTATTTAAAAACGGATGTGAAGTTGATTATGTTACAGCTTCTCCAATTACAAAAAAAACATTAGAAATAGGAAGTAAGCATAGCCCTGATTACGCTTGTTCTCCTTTTAAATATTGTATTGGTAGTTTTATAGAATCCTTAGAAAATGGTGCGGATACCCTTTGTCAAATTGGTGGTGCGTGTAGATTAGGATATTACGGTGAGGTTCAAGAACAAATATTAAGAGATTTAAATTATGAATTTTCTTTTTTAAATTTATCTAAAGTAAATATGTCTAATCCACTGAGTGTCTACACAGAGTTTAAAAAATTAAACCCAAGTATAAACATAACTACGTTAACAAGTGCTTTACTGGTTTCAATTGAAATAGTTAAAGCTATTGATGAGATTGAATATTTTGTTAGAAGAAATATTGGTTTTGAAGTTAATATTGGAGAAATGGAAAAACTTGAAACTGAGTTTTTAGAAAAATTAAGAACAGTTAAAAATAAAAAAGAAGTTAAATCCTTAGTTAGTACTTATAAAAATTTATTAAAAGATGTAAAACTAGATAAACCAAAGAAAATTATCAAAGTCGGTATAGTTGGTGAATATTATACAGTTATGGAACCATTCAGTAATCATTTTATTGAAAAAGAACTAGCTAAAAAAGGTATCATGATTGATAGATGGATGAATATTACGAATTCTTTTATCTCGGATACAACAAAAAAACAAAAGGAATATATTAAAGGTTACGCTAAATATAATATGGGAGCTACTAGTATGGCTACTGTTTATAAAACTTTAGAATATGCCAAAGAAAAATATGATGGAATAATTCACATTAAGTCATTTGGGTGTACTCCTGAAATAGATGCGATGCCTGTATTACAAAAAATTAGTCAAGAATATAAATTACCTATTTTATATTTTAGTTTTGATTCTCAAACTAGTGAAACTGGGATTCAAACAAGATTAGAAGCATTCCATGATATGATTGTAATGAGAAAGGAAAATAAGAAGTGAAAAAAGCGTATTTAGGTATAGATATCGGTTCAATTTCTACTAAAGGAATTATTATTGATGAAAAAAACAATATTTTAGCAAGTGAATATATTTGGACAGAAGGTGATCCAATTAATGCTGTTAAAAGATTATTAAAAATTTTGGAAAAACAATTTAAAAAAAGAACTTATAAAATTGTTGGTGTTGGAACAACAGGTTCTGCTAGAAAATTAATTGGTGCAGTTACTAATGCTAATGTAGTTAAAAATGAAATTACAGCTCACGCTATTGGAACTACATCAATTATTAAAGATGTTAAAACTATTTTTGAAATTGGTGGTCAAGATTCAAAAATTATCATCATTGAAGATGGTATAGTA
>CAYJEP010000004.1:8071-33982 GCA_964369555.1 uncultured Muribaculaceae bacterium
TATGAATACTTTATGTGCTGCTGGTACTGGTTCTTTCTTATCAAGTCAATCTAAAAGATTAGGTGTTGAAGTTGAAGAGTTTGGAAATATCGCACTACAAAGTAAAAATCCAACTAATATAGCTGCTAGATGTACAGTATTTGCAGAATCTGATTTAGTTCATAAAGCACAAATAGGACATAAAAAAGAAGATATAATTGCTGGACTTTGTAAAGCTGTTGTTACTAATTATTTAAATAATGTTGGTAAAGGAAAAAGAATTGAATCCCCTATTGTATTTCAAGGTGGAGTTTCTAAAAATGTTGGAGTTATCAAAGCTTTTGAAGATGCTACTGGGTGTGATGTTATAGTAGATCCTAATTCTCATCTAATGGGAGCTTTAGGAGTTGCTATACTAGCTAGAAAAGATAAAAAAGAAATTGATTTTAGCTTTGATATAACTAATGTTGATTTTGTTACTAAAGGTATCGAATGTAAAAAATGTTCGAATCATTGTGAGATTATTTGTATTTATAAGGATTCAAAACTAATTGATTCTTGGGGTAACAGATGTGAAAAAGGTACCATAAAAAAATGACATAAATTTATGTCGTTTTTTCATCCATCATTTTAATATATATTTGCTTTAAATTAGTCTTTTTACTATCATTCATTTTTACAAAAGTAATTTTTAAAGGATAACCACTATCTAAAGACATTAAGATATTAGCTCTAAAAGTACCAAATGAAATCGCGCTAGTCGATATAGAAACATAAGGTATAATATGAACCTTTTTGTCTGTTGCTAATGGATTTTTATCAAATAAAATTATTTTTTTATTTGTAAAAACTGCATAATCACGATTGTTTTTATAAGCTCCTAGTATTTCTTCTTGAATATTAATATAATCAGTTACATATTTTGGTAAATCTTTGCTATCTACCTCTTTTTCAAAATTAAAATATTTAGTTAATTCCTTATATTTTATATAAGCCATATAATCACCTAAAATAATTATATCATACTTATTTAAATAATAATACTAAAAAAGTGGCCAAATTCTAAAGACTACTTTACCATAAATTTCATCATCTGAAATAGTTTTTAATTCATCATTATATTTAACAGATAATTGATCATTATTATTGATTATTTTTTTTAATGCTACTTCATTATCTTTTTTTATTATTACAACATCATCAACACTATAGTTTTTAATTTTAGATATCAATACTATCTCTCCGTTTGAATATTCTTTTATATTGGAAAAATCTATATAATAAAGCGCACAAATATATTTAGTAATTAAAAAGACTATTACTGCTATTTTAATATATTCTATTATTTCTTTCATATATTTAGTATGAACAAAAAAAGTGAATATATCACTTTATAAATCCAAAACCATTTAAAGGCCATACTCTAAATGATGTTTTTCCAATTATATCCTCTTTTTTCACTAAACCAACCTCATTTGATCTACTATCTAATGAATTTTCTCTATTATCACCTAAGACAAAATACATATCTTCAGGAATAACATCATAACCTAAATCTTCAAGATTGAAATCACTAGTTATCATGTCATCATATAGTTGTTCTTTAAACCCTTCACCATTAATATATAAAGTATTATCTTTATATGATATGGTTTCTCCTGGTAATCCTATTACTCTTTTAATTAAATATTTTGAATTATCATGTTTTAAAGCTATCACATCATTACGTTTAACATCAAATAAACTATAATGAATTTTATTTAACAATAAAACATCTCCTTCATTTAAAGTTGGATTCATTGATGCCCCTACAACTTGTTGTAATGAGACAACATAAATCACAACCAATAATATAGCAACTACTAAAATTATGTATTTAGAAATATCTTTAATAAATTCAGTAATCTCTCTAAAATCCATTTTCTTAGTCCTTCATTCCAATAAAGAATGGTCCAAATTCAACTGCATTAATAGATTCTCTATCATAGTTATAAATTTTATAACCTAAACCTGTACATTCAGTAACAATACCATCACTAAATTCATGAATAGTTTTATCTAAACAAAACATAGGCTCTTTATCATTTTTTACATTTAAAAATTCAATTCCCCATATAACTGCAAGTCCAATTAAAACAACCCAGAAAACAATATTAAAAATTAATTTACCGATACCAGATTTTTCTAAACTCTTAGTTTCTTTTGCATCTAAAAATGCATCAATTTCATCTTCTTTTGAAACTACTTTTCCTTCCTTTTTAGGTTTAACTATTTCTTTTTCTATTTTAGTTTCTTTAACCTCTTTTTTAATAGTTTCTTCTTTAACTACATTTTCTTTTTCCTTTACCATACTCTCACCTCTTTACCTATTATATCATACTTTAAATAAAAAAGTCATTAAACTGACTTTTCTAAAAATACCAATTATTTATTATCTTTATTTTCTAATACTACTGCTTGAGCTGCTGCAAGTCTTGCAATAGGTACTCTAAATGGTGAACATGAAACATAATCAAGTCCTACTTTATGGCAGAATATTACAGAAGATGGTTCCCCTCCGTGTTCTCCGCAAATACCTAATTCAATATCTTTTCTAGCTTCTTTACCTTTAGTAACAGCCATCTCAATTAATTTTCCAACACCTGTTTGATCAATTCTTGCAAATGGATCTTGGTCTAATATTTTTTTATCGTAATAATCATTTAAAAACTTAGAAGCATCATCCCTTGAAAAACCAAATGTCATTTGAGTTAAATCATTTGTACCAAAACTAAAGAATTCAGCGTGTTTAGCTATTTCATCTGTAATTAAACATGCTCTTGGAATTTCTATCATTGTTCCAACCATATATTTTAATTCAATATTATGTTCTTTAATTAGTTTATCTGCTTCAGTAATAACTAATTCTTTAACAAATTCTAATTCTTTAACTGTTCCAACTAATGGAATCATAATTTCTGGTACTACTTTGATTCCTTTTTTAGTTACATTTATAGCTGCTTCTATAACAGCGGTTGTTTGCATAATAGCTATTTCAGGATATGTTATAGCTAAACGACATCCTCTATGTCCCATCATTGGATTAAATTCTTTTAAAGAATCAATCACATTGTTTATTTCTTCAACAGTTAAATTTAAACTTTTTGATAGTTCTTTTATTTCACTTTCTTCTTTTGGAATAAATTCGTGTAAAGGTGGGTCTAAATATCTAATAACAACTGGATGTCCTTCCATTGTTTCAAATAATTTTTCAAAATCATCTCTTTGATAAGGTAGTATATCTAAAAGAGCTTTTTGTCTTTCTTCTTTAGTTGATGCTAAAATCATTTTTCTAAAATTAAATATTCTGTCACTTTCAAAAAACATATGTTCAGTACGACATAACCCAATTCCTTCAGCTCCAAACTTTTTAGCTACAATAGCATCTTTTGGAGTATCAGCATTTGCTCTAACTTCAAGTTTTCTAACTTTATCAGCAATTTTCATAAATTTATCAAAGTTTCCACTAATTACTGCTTCTACCGTTTTAATTTTCTCACCATAAACGTTTCCTGTTTAACCATCTAATGAAATATAGTCTCCTTCTTTAAATTCTCTACCATCTTTAGTAGTTAATGTTTTATTTTCTTCATCAATAACTAATTCGCTACATCCAGAAACACAACATCTACCCATACCTCTAGCAACTACTGCAGCATGTGATGTCATACCACCTCTAATAGTTAATATACCTTTAGCGTCATTCATACCTTGAATATCTTCAGGCGATGTTTCTAATCTTACTAAGATAGTATCTTCACCTTTATTTTTAGCTTTAGTCACATCTTGAGCATTAAAATATATTTTTCCTGTTGCAGCTCCAGGTGATGCGGCTAACCCTTTAGCAATTACTTTAGATTTAGATAATTCTTCGTTATCAAACATTGGATGTAATAATTGATCTAAACTTTCAGCTTCAACTTTTAGTAATGATTCTTCTTCTTTTATTAATCCTTCTTCAAGTAAATCAATTGCAATTTGTAGTGCTGCAGCTGCAGTACGTTTACCATTTCTTGTTTGTAGCATAAATAATTTACCATTTTCAATAGTAAATTCCATATCCTGCATATCTTTATAATGTTTCTCTAACTTTTTAGATATTTCTTCAAATTCTTTATATATATTAGGCATGATTTCTTTTAATGTTTCAATAGATTGTGGTGTTCTGATACCAGCTAAGTATCACCAGAATTTCCATATACCATCTCTTGAACGTTAACAGCAGTTCCCCAAGATGATGGAATATCATTCATTCTTCTATATATAATTGCTCTTTCTGTATTCCAACTTCTAAATACAGCTGTTATTGCTTCAATTAATTGTTCTTTAGGATTTTGTGGGAAATCTACTCCTGATAATTCTTTATATATTTTTTTAAATTTATCTACTATTTCAATCATATCCTCTGCAGATAGATCAGTATCATCAGTAACTTTCTTATTTTCTTTAAATTCGTCTAATACCCTTTCAAAACTAGATTTTGGATATCCCTTAACTACATCTGCAAACATTTGAATAAATCTACGATATGAGTCATAAACAAATCTAGTAGAAGTTTCTTTACTAAAATTAACAACCACTTCATCATTTAATCCTAGATTTAAAACTGTATTCATCATTCCTGGCATACTAGCCCTAGCTCCACTACGAACTGATACTAATAACGGATTTTTACTATCTCCAAATTTTTTATTAGTATTAGTTTCTAGTTCACTTAATTTAGTCATTATCTCTTCAATTACTTCTTCACTAATAACTTCTCTATCAACATAATATTTATTACAAGCTTCTGTTGTAACAGTAAAACCATCAGGAACAGGTAACCCTAATCCTTTCATCTCAGCTAAATTAGCTCCTTTACCACCAAGTATTTCACGCATGTCTTTGTTACCTTCTTTAAAGGCGTAAACATATTTTGTCATATAATCCTCCTTAGTTTAATTATACCATAGTCAAATAATTATTCAAGAAAAAATATCTTACTTTTGTTTTTCTGCTCTCGGATGAGCATCTCTATATACTTTTCTTAAATGTTCATTAGAAACATGAGTATATATTCCAGTTGTTGAAATATCTGAATGTCCAAGTAATTCTTGAACTATTTTCAAATCTGCTCCTTCATTTAATAAATGTGTTGCAAATGTATGTCTAAATGTATGTGGTGAGATATTAGATTTAATAAAACTTTTTTTAACTATATTTTCAACAATTAATCTGACTCCTCTATCAGATAGTTTGCCATAATTTTTATTTAAAAATAAATAATCTATATCACTTGTTCTAATACTCAAATACTTATTAAGTAGTTCTTTGCATGTTTTACCAAAAAACACTATTCTTTCTTTATTTCCTTTACCTAATATTTTAATACAATTGTTGTAAGTATCTATATCCATTATTTTTATATTAACTAACTCACTAACTCTAATCCCAGTTGAGTATAACATTTCTAAAATTAATCTATTTCTAATTCCTAAAATATCATTTGTTGGTATATTTAGTAATGTTTCCAATTCATTATAATTCATATAATTCGGTAATTTCTTAGCCACTTTTGGTGTGCTTATTAATTTTAATGGATTCTCTTTAATAATATTTTCTCTTACTAAATACTTGTAAAAACTTTTCAAACAACTGATATTTCTGGCTATTGTTTTGTTAGTGTACTCTCTATCGTGTAGGAATGATAAATAATTTCTTACTTCACTATAGCTTGCTTTAGTTACATCTTTTATATATGAGTTATATATTTTTAAATCTTTTTCATAACTTGATATAGTATTAAATGAGTAGTTTTTTTCATATTTTAAGTAATCTAAAAATTTTAAAATATATTTCATCTTTGGTATTCTTCATAATCACTATCTTTATATTCATAATCACTGCTACAGTGAGTTAAAGTTTTAGTTTCAACTTCTTCTTTAGCAATAATATTATTGATTATTTCTTCGTATGTTTGTCTGGCTTCTAATAACATTCTAACTTTAACAGTAACTTTACCAGATTTTACCCATGATATAATTTTATCAATATTTACTTTAGTTAATTGTCTATAAGTTAAAATATCATCTATATACTTTGGAATAATATAACTATATTTTGTTCTTTTAAATAAATTATATTTAATACAAAAGGAAATAAAAGTTTTATCGTGTAAATAAAAACAAATTTCCTCAATATCTTTTTTAAATATAATTGGTAATTCTTCATAATAATCATTATATATAGTAAGATGACCACTATTCTCATCTTTTTTTGTAAAATCTTCTATCGTTTTACAGTGTTTTTTCAAAAAACTATACTTATTATTAAATTTAATCGTGTATTCGTCTATTTGAGTTAAAAAACCTGGATACAACACTAATTTTGATTTATCTTTTAAAACATAACACAATTTATACATAAGACACCCCAGTTTAATTTTAGTGCTTTTATTATTATTTGTCAATAAAACTTGTATTTAAAGTTTTTTTTTGGTACAATTAACCCGGTGAGTTTTATGTTTAAAAAATTAAATATTCTAGATGAAAAGGATTCTAGATTAAGAAAAGTTAGTGAAGAGGTAAAATTCCCTATCACTAAAGAAGATAAAAATTTAATTCAACAAATTATTGATGAATTAACATATAGTCAAATTCCAAAACTATCTGAAAAATATAATTTAAGACCTGGAATGGGAATGGCTTTTCCACAATTAGGTTTTAATAAAAATATCATTGTAATTGTTCACGAAGTTGAAGATGGAGTTTTTGACAACTATGTTGTTATCAACCCTAAAATGATAAGTAATTCAGAAGAAGTTATTGCTGCTGAAGCTGGTGAGGGGTGTTTATCTGTTAACCGCGAAGTTGAAGGGCATGTTAAAAGGTATGCAAGAATAACTGTTGAAGGTTTTGATGAGGATGGTAATAAAATCAAAGTAAGAGCTAGAGAAGAATTATCAATTGCTTTTCAACATGAATTAGATCATTTAAATGGTATATTGTTTTATGATCGAATTGATAAAAAACAAAGATTTTATTCTGAAGATGAAATTAGATTAATATAAAAAAGGTAACTTGTAAAAATAAGTTACCTTTTTTATATTAAGTCTTTAATTGATTTTTCTAATTTTTTCGCATTATCTCCTAAAATTATTTTTAATTGATTATCAATCTCAACTATTCCTTTAGCTCCTAGTTTTTGAATACTTTCTTTATTCACTAAATCAATATCTTTTAAAGTTACAATAAATCTGGATTTATTAAACGAACTATCCATAATATTGTCTTTACCACCTAAATAGCTTATTAATTTATTAGCCTCAAATTTAAAATCTTTTTGTTTTGATTTTATGATTGAAATACCTATAATAATTAAAACAATTATAATTATTATGTATTGCCAAAAATTCCCCATCTATAATCACCATAATAATTATACTATAAAAAAGTCATATTTTAAAGTATAATTGTATAATTTTTTTATTTAGTGTAATATAATAATAGGTGAGAATATGAAAAGACATTTTAAAATTGATTATATTTTAAGTATTGTGTTAGTGTGTTTTTTTATTATTAGTTTACTTGCTATAAATAGTGCGGAAATAATTATTAATGATAATACATTGGTTTTGAAACAATTAGTTTGGTACATTATAGGGCTAGTTTTGATTTTTATAATTATTAAATTAAAAAATTCGTTCATATATAAAAACATTTGGATATTTTACATAATTTTAAATATTTTATTACTTGGTTTATTATTATTTGCAAAGCCTATTAATGGTGTTGCTGCTTGGTATCATATTCCAGGAGGTACTATTCAACCGTCAGAATTTATGAAAATAATCCTGATTTTAGTTATCGGTGTGGTTATTAACAGATTTTATAATTTAACTTCTTCCCCTACTTTTAAAGACGAATTATTGTTAATTTTTAAAATTGGATTAATTCTACTAATACCCTCTATTTTAACATTTTTACAGCCTGATACTGGTGTGGTTATGATATATTTTATTATTGCACTAGTAATGCTTTTTACTTCTGGGCTACGGTATAGGTGGTTTTTAATATTTGGTGGATTTTTAACAATAATATTGGTCACTATATTAGTTACTTATTTTATAAACACTGAACTTTTTATTGATATTTTTGGAACTGATTTTTTTCTTAGAGTTGATCGTTTGTTAGACTGGTCTAATCAAAGTGGTTATCAACTTGAAAATGGTATCACTGCTATTGGGTCTTCGAGTTTGTTTGGTTTTGGATTAAATAATACGCCTATATACTTCCCTGAAGCACAAACTGATTTCATATTTGCAGTAATAGCAAGTAATGTAGGATTAATTGGTTCACTAATTGTATTTATACTTCTTGTTATTTTTGATTTAAGATTAATTTATATTGCAAATAAAACTAATATTTTATTAAATAAAATTATTTTATCAGGATTAATTGGAATGTTAATGTATCAACAGTTTCAAAATATTGGAATGACTTATGGTGTTTTACCAATTACTGGTATTACCCTTCCCTTTATTTCATATGGTGGCTCATCTTTATTAAGTTATATGATAATGATAGGAATTGTTTTTAATATTATTAACGAAAAAAATAACAAGCATGTTTTATAGCTTGTTTTTTTATAGTTAAATCTGTTTATATCCAAACAGCAAATAATATAGCGGCAGTTGCACATAATAACCCAGCTACCCAAAATGTTTTTACGATAGCAGTTTCTTCCCAACCAAGTTTTTCAAAATGGTGATGAAGTGGTGTCATTAAAAATATTTTCTTTTTTGTTAATCTAATTGATATAATTTGAATAATACTTGCTAAAGTTTCAATAATGAACACTCCAGCAACTGCAACAAATGTTAACTCATGTTTACTAATGATTGCAACAGAAGCTAAAGTAGCTCCTAGTGCTAAAGAGCCGGTATCACCCATAAATATCTTAGCTGGATGTGAATTAAAGAATAAGAAGGCTATTAAAGAACCAACTAATATGAAACAAAATATTCCTATATCTGCTCCACCTTCTAATCCAGCTGATGCCCATGTCATCATTCCTAAAGCTAAGAAAGCAATTGCTGATAAACCTCCTGCTAATCCGTCTAATCCATCTGTTATATTAACAGCGTTACTACTACCGACAACCATCAATAAAATGAATATTCCATATGCCCATCCAAGGTTTATTTCAAAACCTATTGTATCAAAAGCTAAGATTGGTTCTACTCCTGATTTCATATATATAAAGTAAAATATACTTACAATCAATACCTGACCAAATAACTTTTGTAAAATGGTTAACCCTTCGTTACTACCTCTTTTGATTATCAAGTAATCATCTATGAACCCTAGTAAACCATGGGATAAGAATACAAATAATATTAGAAACAAGTTATATGTAAACTCCAAACTGTTTGTTAACAATAATATAATTATTGAAAGTACAGTTGGGATTATAAATATTAAACCTCCCATAGTTGGAGTTCCTGCTTTACTCTTATGTTTTTTTACAAAATCATTAATTGTTTGTTTAATGTTTTTCCTTTTTAAAATTGGAATAAAAACTAATCCTGCTATAATAGTCAACATAAATCCTATCATAAACGCTAATATGGCTTTTGCTAAAATAAGCATTAAATCATCTCCTATATGTGTTTTAAAATTATTTCTTTATCGTTAAAATATGTTTTTTGATTATTTATTATCTGATAAGTTTCGTGTCCCTTACCAAGTACTAATAGTATATCATTATTTTCTAGCATTTGTATACCTTTTTTGATTGCTTCTTCCCTATTTTCTATTACCATATAATTTTCATTAGATAGATCTTTAGTTATATCGTTTAATATCATTTCTGCAATCTCATTTCTGGGATTATCAGATGTAAAGATAACAAAATCACTGTAGTTGGTTGCAATTTCACCCATAATTGGTCTTTTCATTTTATCTCTATCTCCACCGCATCCAATAATGGTAATGATATTGTTAGGATTTAACTCTTTTGCTGTTTTTATGACGTTAGAAACAGCGTCTGGAGTATGAGCATAATCGACTACTGCTATATTATTTTTTATATTAATTATTTCCATTCTGCCAGGTGGGTTATTTAGTTTTTCTATAACGCTATCATCAAGTCTTAATTCATTTAATATAGCTATTACAACGCTTATATTGTAAATATTATGTTTACCTATTAGATTTGTTTTATAAGCTTTTTTATTTAATTTAAATTTACTATTATTTAAATTGATTTCAATATCACTAATATTATAGTCTGCATTATTAAATCCATATGTTATACTGTTGTCATACAAGAAACAATTTTTATATTTATCATCAATGTTAATAAAGCTTTTATCTGTTACTACTTGAAATAGCTTTTGTTTAGCACTAATGTAGTTATCTAATGTTTTGTGATAATCTAAGTGGTCTTGTGTTAGGTTTGTAAATACTCCATATTTAAAAATAAGGCCTTTAATTCGATTCATACTTAAACTGTGGCTGCTTACTTCCATAATTACATGTGTTACATTTTCACGTTTACACCTTAAAAGCATATCATAAATTTCTAAAATGTCTGGTGTGGTATTGTCTAATGATTTTATCTTATCTTTTATGTAAAAACCAATGGTTCCTATATAAGATGCATTAATATTATTGGCAATTAATGCTTGATATAGTAAATAACAGGTAGTTGTTTTACCATTTGTTCCTGTCATTCCAATTAAAGTTAAATCTTTAATATCATCATAGTAATTGTTATATAAATGTTCGACTAAATATTCATGAGTATTATTTACCAATATAGTATCAACACTATAATTTCCATGTTCTGCGATTATTGTTGTTGCTCCTTTTTTAATTGCATCTTCAATATAATCATGACCATCATTTATTTTCTTTAAAGCAATAAATGTATCACCAGGTTCAATTAGTTTAGAATTATCTTTTATTTTCAAAATAAAAACACCTCATATTATTTTATGAGAGTGTTTCTTTTTTGCTATTAATGTAATTATTTACAATTTCTGTTTCAATAAATGGAACTTTTTTTCCTGTTTCATCTATTAATACTGCTTCATGTCCATGACCTAAAATAAGTAATGAATCATCTTTTTTTAGTAAATCGATTCCTCGATAAATTGCTTCTTTTCTGTTTAAAATTATTTCATAATTTTCATATTCTAAATCTTTTATCATGTCATTAATAACATTTAAAGGATCTTCAGAAAGTATATGGTCGTTTGTTACTATGGCTAATGTTGAATACTTGCAAGCTGCTTTCATCATTCCACTTCTACGCCCTATATCTCTATTTCCTCTACAACAAAATACTGTATAGGTGTCTCCTCTTGTTAGTTTTTGAACTGAAGAAACTGCTTTTTCAACACCATCTGGAGTATGAGCGTAATCAATATAAATATTATTAGTATTATATTTAATATTTTCATTTCTTCCAGAAGGTAGTTCTAATTTTAATAAAACTTCTTTAATTTCATCATATGAACACCCTAAATCTTTTAATATTATTATAGTGGGTGTTATATTGTATATGTTGTGTAAAGCAAAGAATGAGACTCTATATTGAAAATCATTTATTTTAAAATCAGTTTTTAATAAATCCATATCGAGGATTTTAATTTTAAAATCTGCATTATTTATACCAAATGTGCTGGTTTTATGTTCAACAATAAAATTTGAATAATAAGTGTCATCATTATTAACTATTGCTTTCCCATTTGGTTTTAAATTTTGAAATAGTATTTTCTTAGCCTCAACATAGTTTTCATATGTTTTATGAAAATCTAGATGATCTCTAGTTAAATTGGTGAAAATAGCATAATCAAATTTTATTCCAGCTAATCTTCCTTCATATAGTCCGTGACTGCTGCATTCTAATGAAAAATAACGGTACCCTTTATTATAAGCATCTATTAACATTTCGTATGTGTCACAAATATCCGGAGAAGAATTAGGTAAATAACAAACTTTTTCTTTATTTAGAAAATATCCAACTGTTCCTATTAATCCACATTTTTTGTCTATTAAATTAATTGCTTGGTATATAAGTGAACTAGTAGTGGTTTTTCCGTTTGTTCCAGTAGTTCCAATGATTGTCATTTCATCAATAACGTTTGAATACTCTTTTATTAAATGCTCATTTAGATATTTTCTAGTATCATTGGTAATTATAGTATTAACGCTATAGCTGCCGCTTGTGGCAACTACTGTTGTAGCTCCATTTTCTATGGCTTTTTCAATATAATCATGCCCATCACCTAGAGCTGTTTTTACTGCTACAAATATATCACCATGTTTGACTTTTCTTGAATCTGTTTTTATATTAAATTTCATAAATACCTCTAAAACATTTCTATTAATTTATCTAATCTATCAATCACTGTAAATCCTTTATTTTTACTTAAATCAGTTGAAAATTGTATTCCTATTCCACCTTCTTTTTCCCATTCTTTAAGATTTCCAGAATAATCATCAACTAGAATTGAATCTTTAGAGCAACATACTTTAGTTTTTGATATTTCTCTTGGAACGGGAATTATAGTTATATCAGATTGATACTTCCTAATATAGTTGATTTTAGCTATTGATTCATCTAATGAGTTTACATGGGTTAAAATAGCAACATTAAATTTCTTTGAATCAATTAATTTGTTAATACAATCAAAACTTTCATTTATAATTGGAGTTAATGATAGAATTTGTTTCCAATTTAGATTAGAATAAAATTCTTGCATTTTGTATGGGTTTTCACGATCTACACCTAATCTATTTAACATATCATAAGTTACTCTGATTGTGTCTAATATCACCCCATCAAAATCTATATATAAATTTTTCATGTTATCGCTAAGTAAACTTAGCACACCTCACCTTCTAAATACTTTTTTTATTATATCATTTATAATACTATTAGTAAATGAAATCTCTAATTACTTCTTAGTTATTATCTTTTTTATTTAAAATTCGTTCTATAGCGTTTATCACACCTATTTTACCCAAAGAATAAGTTACTCCACCTTGTTGGTAAGCTGTGTATGGTTTTCTAAGCGGTCCATCACACGATAGTTCGATTGATGATCCTTTTGTAAATGATCCAGAAGCCATTATTATTTTTTCTTCATAACCGGCCATATCACTAGGTTCTAATAAAACATTGCTATCAATGAGTGTTCCTTCTTGAATTCCTCGGCAATAGTTAATTAGTTTATTTTCATCTTCAAATATTATACTTTGGACTATATCTGCTCTTTTTTCATTATATTTGGGACTTACTTTGTATCCATATTGTTCCATTGTATAGGCTGTGAATATGGCTGTTTTTAAGCTATTTGCAACAACTGACGGAGCTAGAGAGAGTCCTTGTAAAAATTGCCTATTCATATTAAAAGATGGTCCTATTTCTTTACCACATCCTGGGGCAGTTAATCGTTCTGCTATTAATTTAATTAATTTTTCTTTTCCTACTACATATGCACCACTAGTGGCTATCCCACCGCCTAAATTTTTAATAAGAGAGCCTACTGCAATATCAGCATTAACTTCTATTGGTTCCTTTGTATCTACAAATTCACAATAACAATTGTCAACCATAATTATGGTGTTTTGATTAATATTTTTTATAAAAGATATTATTTTCTCTAATTTATCTATTGTTATACTTTCTCTATTTGAATATCCTCTTGATCTTTGTATTGCAACCACTTTGGTATCTTTTAGATTATCTTTAATTTTATCATAATCAAAGTCATTGTTTTTTAAATCTATTTGCTTATAAATTATTCCAAAACTTTTTAAGGAGCTTTCGTTTTTTCTAATTCCAATCACTTCATCCAAAGTGTCATATGGTTTCCCAGTGATACTAAGTAGTATATCGTTTGGTCTTAGTAATCCAAACAAGGTAGTAGATAAAGCATGTGTTCCAGATATAAATTGGCTTCTTACTAGGGCATCTTCACTTTTAAAGATGTCTGCATATACTTTTTCTACTATTTCTCGTCCTAAATCGTGATATCCGTAACCGGTGGTTGAGTTAAAATGAAATTCGGATACGTTATTGTTTTTAAATGCATTTCTAACTTTTGTAGTATTAATAAATTCTATTTTATCTATTTCTTCTAAATAGGTTTTTATTTTATTGTCTACTTCTAAAATCATCTTAAACCGCCATCTATTTTTATTACTGTTTTATTAATATAACTTGCTTTATCACTTGCCAAGAATAAAATAACTTCTGCTATTTCATTTGGATTAGCAAATCTGTTTAATAATATTTTTTCTTTTTGTTTTTGCTTAAAATCAGGGTTCATTTCTTTATTTTTTTCTGTGTCTATCCATCCTGGAGCGACTGTTATAACCCTAATATTTGGGCTTAATAAATCAGCAAGATTATTTGTTAGTGAGACTATAGCTGCTTTTGTCATGTCATAATCAGTACTTTCTTGATAATTGTTGTCGATTCCATTGTTAGATGAAATATTTATTATAACACCTTGTTTCATAATACTAGCTGCTTCTTTGCACATTAAATAAGTTCCAATTATATTAGTGTCAATCACTTGTTTTACTGTGTTTATTTCTTTGCTGAAAAAATCTTCATCAAAATAATAAGCGGCATTATTAATTAAAACGTCAATATTACCAACTTGATTCATCAAGGCTTTAACTTCGGTTTCCTTTGAAATGTCTGCTTGAACAGTTTGACAATTCAGATTGTAAAGTTCTAATATTTTATTTTTTAATTCTATAGCTTTAGCTTTATTTTCATTGTAGTGAATTATAACTTCATAATTTTCCTTTGAAAATAACAAGCTTAAACATTGTCCTAAATCTCCACTTGCCCCTGTAATTAATACTTTTTTCATAAAATCACCTAATTCATTATAACACTTATATTTAAAAAAATATATTTTCTGCTGGATTTTTTTATTTTTTTTGAAAAAATAGTTGACAATGATTATTATTTACTGTAAAATTAATATTGCCTATCAAGTTTGATAGACATTCAATATTGTTTGTGCGAACAATATGAATTGCGGGTGTAGTTCAATGGTAGAATTCCAGCCTTCCAAGCTGAGTACGTGGGTCCGATTCCCATCACCCGCTCCAAATTGAGTATAAACTACTGGCCATTCGGTCAGTAGTTTTTTTGTTATCCAGATTATTTATCGGACCAAGACGTACTCAGGCTTGGAAGAAAAAAACTTAAAAAAGTGAAAAAACTACGTGTTAATAATACCCCACAATTCATATTTAATAAATCGCTAAATATTTAATCTCCTTTTCCTCTGTCAATAGTCGTTTTGTTATACAAATCACTTATCGGACCAAGACGTACTCAGGCTTGGAAGAAAAAAACTTAAAAAAGTGAAAAAACTACGTGTTAATAATACCCCACAATTCATATTTAATAAATCGCTAAATATTTAATCTCCTTTTCCTCTGTCAATAGTCGTTTTGTTATACAAATCACTTATCGGACCAAGACGTACTCAGGCTTGGAAGAAAAAAACTTAAAAAAGTGAAAAAACTACGTGTTAATAATACCCCACAATTCATATTTAATAAATCGCTAAACATTTAATCTCCTTTCCCTCTGTCAATAGTCGTTGTGTTATACAAATAACTTATTGGACCAAGACGTACTAAGGTTCGGAAGAAAAAGACTTAAAAAAGTGAAAAAATTATGTGTTAATAATACCCTGTAATTTATATTTTCTATAGTTCTAATTTATAAACTGTTCATTAAGTACTTCTCTTTCAAATAGAACATATAATCATCAAAAATATTATACCATTTCACTTGAACTATAAATCTACACTTCTCTTTTCCTAGGCTTCTTACTAAATTTCTTGATAACGGTTGGATTTGTAAAGTAGATATATGTGGTCCTGTCGAATATTTATTCTTATTTGCCATGATTATCTCTTTGATTTCCTCCCTAGTAAAAAATAAAAAATCATCTAATGTTCCCCATAGAATTCCATCTATCATTTTATTTTCATATTTCCCTTTCAATAGGAATCTTTCTATAGCCTTTATAACCAATTCATCATTATTTAACTCCTTATTAAGTTTATCAATGATTACTTGATTTCTTTTTTTATATTCTAAAGCTGATATTCTAACACTACCACTGCCATTTTTAGTTCCGTCTGCATAATGATATTGCAGATATTTAGAATATAAATAAGATGGAATTTTATTTTCTTTTAAAAAATCTATAAATGTTGTTATTCCTTCCGTATGAACTGAATTTTTATAACCCATTTTAATACTAATTCGTTTTACTACCGTGTTTATTGTTATTACTATATCATATTTATGTTTATTAGTATCTACAAAGCATTTAACAGTTTCACTACCTTCTAAACCGCCATATAACTTATAAATCATTTCCTGCAATATAAATGATAATTCATTTAATTTTTTATTATTAATATACCTTGATATTTGATATTCATTTTGAAATCCCAAATTCATTATCTCACCTCTTAGTTATATACGTTAAATAATTAAAAATTCCTTCTTAAAATTCAAAAAACATCAAGATGATGTTTTTTAGTTATAATAGACAATATATTTACCAAATATCTCTTTATATTTATAATCAGATAGTTTAAGATTGATTTCACTATCTTTATGCACAATATAACCGGCTTCTTTATCTATAATACTCAAATCATAAATATGAGTTTGTTTTTCTCCAACTACTTTATATTCACTATACTTATAAGGATTTGTTTGTAAGTATAAATTTGAGTAAATAGCTCTACCTTCAACATAAAATAAATCTTCTTCTAATGATAAAGAATATTCTAAAGCATTATTAAAATCTGTATAAAATAAATCATATCCATTGTTTGCAGTAGTGTGATTATTGAAATAAAAGCTTAAAAATAATATAAAGTTAAAACTGAATAAAACTATAACAGGAACAATTATATTTTTATGCTTCAAAAAGGCTTTATAAATACCCAAAAATACAAAATAAACAACAGGAAACATAATTGCATTTGCTTTATTAATATTAGGTTGCACTATTAACAATTGACAAATTAAACTTGCTGTAAACCAACAACTTATTAATAAATTCAAATTATATTCTTTCAATTTAATACTTTTTTTAACATCTTTAAAAACTGATATAATTCCAACAAGGAAAAATGGAATACCAATAAAGTAAATAGTTCCAAATTCTAAAGATGCATTATAGTTAAGTAAGTCTCCAAAAACAAATGGCATGTCAAAACTTACAATTGATAACAAGATGTAAAGGTTAATAAAAATATTATTTAAGGAAATTTCACTACCTCTATAAGAAGTCATTTCGGGGATAGTAATGAATGAATTAATTTCAGGAATCACCCCACTATTAACTAAAATCATTAAAATTAGTGGCATAGCAAGTAAAAAAATAGGAATTCCAAAAATTATTAATTTTTTAATACTTATTTTCTTAATATATAATAAATAACTGCAAACTATAGCTAAATATATGGGCACAGTTATAAAGGATAATGCATAAGTGTAAAGTGTTAATCCAAAAAATATTCCTGGAAGAATCAAGGATTTATTTTTTATTATGCTATTGTGTAATAAAAAGGATGCTATAGTTAAAAAACCAACCATTAAATTACAATCTAATCCAAATCTAGACTGCATCATGAAATACGGATTTATGGTTAATATGAATAGAAATAATAATCTTTGTTTTTTATCTTTCAAAAAGAAAAAACCACATATCATTAGTATAATTTTCAATATTACCCCAGGTGTCCTAACTATAAATAAACTAAATTCAAATATATTAAGTAAAAATGAAACTAAATAACCCATCATTACACTTTGGCCGCCACCGAAGTTAATAAAATATATTGGGTTTTTATTTAAGTATCTATCAACGCCATCAGTGGAAAGCGAAAGCGCATCATAAGCCATTCCTGCTTCATCAATATGAATCGATGTTGGAGTCACACTTAAATTATAAAATGAAGTTATTAAAATAATAGAAAATAAAATTATAACTAGTGGTTTATAGTGTTTTATAAAATCAATATTTATTTCTTTAATTTTATTTTTAAAAAGAAAAATAATTCCTAACAACATAATCAAAAGTATATTTATAACTATCATACATCACCTCTAATATATTAATTTTATCACTTTACTAATAATTAATCAAATCAGAAATAGTTGTCATTAAAATTAATAGAATTCATAAAAAAAGAATCTCTATATGATTCTTTCTAATAAATTATTTTGACTTAGCTTTTACTACATATTTTCCTTCTATTACTTTTCCAAAGAAATATCTACCATCGACGTTAGTTCTACAAGTATTAATTAATACTTCATGACCAGTGTCTGCATTTACCTCATATAATCCTACAAATGCATTAGAAATTGGTTTTTTAGTTAATCTATCTAAAATAACCCCATTAATAGTACCTTCTTTAGATGTATTTAACTTAGTTAAATATATTTGTTGTTGGTAATGAGTTCCTGCTGTAATTCTTACTTCTATTGCTTCTCCTAATGTATAATCTTCAGTACTTGCAGTTATAAAGTAAGTTCCTGCTGGAATATTCATAAATAAATACTCACCATCTGATGCTGACATTGTTTCTGTTAAAACAGCTCCAGATGCTGACCCAGATCTTAAAGATATACGTACATTTGGTAATATTGCTCCTTCTAAATCTTCAAAAGTTAATCCATAAATGTTTGCTTGATTATAAGTTGTATCTTCATCTATAACTAAGTTACCAACAGGTACTAGGTTATCACTTACACTTACATTCATTTTAGTCGACATTGTATATCCATCTTTTGTAGCGTAAATTAAGTACTCACCTGCATTTACATTTGTAATTAAAAATTCTCCAGTAGCATTTGTCATTGTATGTTTAATTGGGTTAAAATCAACATCAAATATTTTAACAGTAGCATCACTTACAGCAATACCACTTTCATCGATTACGTTCCCACTTATTTGTCCTGAAAACTCGGTTTCAGCTTCATCAAGCTCTATGGCTTGATATATTTCTTCTAAATTTTCTAATTGAATTTCATTACTGAAATTTAATTTATATTTATCTCTTCCAAACATAATTTCACCTCCTATTTTTTATATGTTTAGACAACTTCATTAACAATTGTTAACTCAAAAGCGTCTTCTGACCCTTTAGTTCCTATTAACAATTTACATAATTGTTGTACAGACCAATCTGGTACTAATGGTGTGATTAAAGAATTCCCAGTAAAAGTCCATCCTTCTGGTAAAGAACCTGATTGTGCAATAGTACTTACTGGTTCAGTTAAAATTTGAATAGTTCCTCTCGTTGTTCCTGGTGTGTACATATAAATATTATCTATATTAGATTTTTTTATAGTACCCCCATTTTCATTAATTTCAAAAACAACATCTATTGCTTCTTGTTTAACATCACATTCAGCACACAAGCACTCTTTAAATAATTCTAATTTACCTTGTAATATAACTTCTAGTCTAGTTACGGCATTTATCATATTGTGAACAGAATTATTAATATCTAACATTAAAGTTGGATCCTTTTCTGAATACTTTATTCCCGCTTGAATTTTTTCACCTTCAGCATTAATAATGTGTGATAATCCTGTTTGTTGTAATGCTACAGATTCTATAATATCTGTAATAGCTTGACATCTAGTTGTTTTACTAGATTCAATTATTGGCATTGACATATCTTTCATCCCCTTTCAAAACATTCTATGTATTTTTTTAAAAAGTGTATAGATAAAAAAATTATTTTTTAGAAATAACTTTTTTTTTAATGTTTCATATATTAAAATAGTGGTGAGATTTATGAAAATACTTAAAAAGCTTCCGTTACTCAATTGCTGCAAAAAAAAATACACTTCTGCAACTTTTAAAAACAATTATTATATTTTTCCTTACGAACAATATATTGATTTCTATGACTATACTTTGAATCAAATTAATAAACTTAAAGTATGTGATGAATATAAGATAATTACAAATGGAAAAAAATATGATGAATATTTTGCAATTAAAAAAGATGATAATTTAAATATATATATACTAGATAAGTGCTTCAACGAAATATCTAAAATTACTTTCAAATTTTCAAATAAAAAAGAAATTGTTTCTATATATTTAGATTGTGATAAATGTAAAATATTGATTGCAATTAAAGACAATGTTTTTTCCATTACTTTAGATGGGTATTTCATTAAAGATGAATTATCAAAAGACACAATAAATTTAATTAAAGAAACAACAGTCAAAAAAAGTTATGAGCGTTCTTTAAATGGGTGTTGTTATTATCAACCTATAACCTATAATAACATTTGTATAAGTGCAGTAATTTGTTTTTGTAATTATACTTATATAGCTTATTATAAAAACAATTCTTCTTATATAGCAAAAATATCAGATAATGGAAATATAATAAATAACTATTATATAGATGATTCAATTAAAATCAACTCATTGTTTGTAGCTTGTAATGTTTTAACTATGTTAGTTACAAAAGATGATTGTTATAACTATATTTATATAAGTTCACTTTGTTGTGAAAATGTTTGTGAAATAATAAAAGATTCAGAGTGTAGAGTTGACTATGAGTGTGATGAAAAATGTAACGCTAAATGTTGTGATAATGTAATATGTTCAATTGCTTGCATGGAAAAAGGATTAGCTTCTATTTTAAATGGTGAGGGCGCTAAAATACAAGCAGGTATCAAAACTGCTACTTCTATTGAAGAATTACTTAAAATTAATGACTCAGTTGCTAAAACAGTAAATGAAGTTACATATTTAGAACAAATATTATATAGTAAGTTAAAAGAAGCTTTATCTTGTTGTGATATAAAAAAAAAGATTATCTAAATTGATAATCTATTTTTTATTTGGCATAATCGTTTTTTGTTTTGAATCTACTTTATTATCTACATTAGCGTATAATTGAATTTCCGGATTGTCTGTTCCAATAGAAACCCAAATACATTCTCCACTAATAGTCATTTCAATTTCTTCTTCAAAGGATATACCGATTTCAATTTCTTCTTCAAAGGATATACCGATTCCACTTTTTACTAAAGCTATTGTTAATGCATTAGTTCTATCAGAGTTTGATTTTAAAATACATAATTCTTTTGAAAGTAACTCACTTTTCACCATAATCTTTAAATAATTTTTAAATAATTCAATGCGTTTACTAAAAACATGTCCATCTTCAGCTGAACGATTTTTACTAGTAATAGTATCTCCCCACCAGTTAATTGCAGTTTCTATTGCTAAATCATAATTAGTCATTTTTTCCCCTCCTTGAATGGCTTATTATAGACTAATTAATGACTAAAGTCAACAATAATGTTTGAAGTATGAATATATTGGTATTAAAATGTTTTTTAACAGCAATCCCAATCTAATAAAGCAGTTTCGAAATCGGCTTTTTTAAGATGTTCTTTATTAATTAGTGTAAATATAATCCCACAATCTCCTATCATGATTTTTTCAAAATCAATATTTGAATCAAGTTTAAATAAACATTCATCTTTACCTAAATTTTGATACTCACGAGGATCATATTGTGTGAAATCTGCATACCCACCAATACAAACAGATGGATTATCTATATTTTCCTCTATTAAACCATACCACTCTATATCTTTAAATAAATCAGTAAATTCATCATATGAAATATTTATGTTCATCTTTTCATTTACAATCTTTGTGATGGTTTCACCAAATCTATAATCACTAACTGGCATATAAGCTTTTTCCTTTATTAAATTAATCTTATATGATATTTTATTCGATATTTCCAATTGAATTGGTTTTATATCAGTTTGATAATCTAACCCTTCTTCGAAATATTTAATTTGATATGGACAAGGATAGTTTAAATCTTTATCAATAAAGATTTCTAAAATTCCTTTCCCTGGAAAATTTTCTAGCTTTATATTTTTTAAATTAACTTGTAATAACAAAGCTAAATCATTCCCATTTTCATCTTTTGGATATTCAAAACCTATAGGTAAATATGGAATCCCGCCTATTTTATCTGATAAAATATCAGTTTCTTCATCTAATAATTCAATACTATAACAATCTTTTTCAGTTTGCTTTTTAAATTCTTCTATAACTTCTATAAATTTTTCTTTCATATAATCACCTATTTCATTATATCAAAATATAATAAAAAAACAATGGTTATTTAAATAGACATTGTTTCAACATATTCAACTATTTCAATTCCATCTTCAGCATAATAAATACCAGCTTCATAACTAGGAATAATTGCAATATTACCTTTTTTGCTTAAATATTCTGAAGAGTTATATATTCCCTTAACACTATATGGAGTAAATTTTACAACTTCTTCTTTAGTAATAAAAGAACTAAGAGTAATTCCGCCTGCTAACATAATCGGTATAATAACTTGATTTATTTTTAATTTCATATTCCCTCTTTTCGAATGACTATAATATCACTTCATTACATATCATGTCAATAAATATCTACTAAAATTCACCTATTTTAAGATTGATAATATGTCTATTTACTGATAAAATTGTTATAGAAAGAAGGAGAAAAATGAGAAACTACGATTTTGGAAATAAACTTTATAACTATAGAACTAAACTAGGATTCACACAACAACAATTAGCTCTCGAATTAGGAGTTACTGATAAATCGATTTCTAAATGGGAAAATGGTAAAGCGTATCCGACTACTGAAACATTGCAAAAACTATCTACTTTGTTTGAAACAACTATTGATGAATTATTAAAAGAGAACAAAAAGGAAAAAGATATTAAAAAAATAGTTATAACTGGAGGTCCTTGTGCAGGTAAATCGACTGCTATGAGTTACATTCAAAACAAATTTACTAAAGACGGATATAATGTGATTTTTGTCAATGAAACTGCCACTGAAATAATTAACTCTGGAATTACCCCTAATACAGCAGAAAGCATTTTAGAATTTGAAAAAGCAATTTTTCTATTACAATTACAAAAGGAAGCAATTTATGAAAAAGCAGCAAAACAATTAAAAAGTGATAAAGTATTAATTGTTTACGATAGAGGTGTAAATGATTTAAAAGCTTATTTAACTGATACTGAATTTAAAATGTTATTAAGTTCATTTAAACAAAATGAAATTAGTTTAAGAGATAGATATGATGCAGTTTTCCACTTAGTAACTGCTGCTAATGGTGCTTTAGACTTTTATACTTTAGAAAATAATATTGCAAGATATGAAACAAAAGAAGAAGCTATAATAGTAGATAATAAATTAATTAAAGCATATAACGGTCATCCACACTTCAACATCATTGATAATTCTACTAACTTTGAAAATAAAATGAAGCGCTTGCTATCTTCTATTTCTCATTTTTTAAAAGCTCCTGAACCTTATGAAATCGAAAGAAAATTTTTAATTAAATTTCCTGATTTAAAAAAACTTGAAAAATTAGGAACTAAAGTAAATATAATTCAAACATATTTAAAGTCTAATAACACAGATGAGGTTAGAATTAGACAAAGAGGTTTAAATGGTAATTATATATATACCTTAACTACTAAAAAAAATATTTCTCCTACAACTAGAATAGAGTTAGAAAAAAGACTATCTGAAAAGGAATATTTAGAACTTCTACTTAGTGCGGATCCTGATTATAAACCAATTATCAAAGATAGATATTGTTTAACTTATAAGAATCAAAACTTTGAGATAGATATTTATGATTTCTTTAAGGATAAAGCAATTCTTGAAATAGAACTAATAGATGAGGATCATAAGATTACTTTCCCTAAATATATTGAGGTTATTCTAGAAGTTACTGAAAACTATGATTATAGAAATAAAAATTTGGCTAAGGTATTAAAAAAATGAGTTTAAAACTCATTTTAATTTTTACCTAAATATGTATTTACAATAAACATTGAATCAAGTAAATTAACCATTCCATCTTTATTAACATCTGCAGCTTTTTCTTGCGATAAAGTAATAGTTGTTTTCCCTAGATAAACATTAACTATAATCATTGAATCAAGAAGATTAATAGCACCATCACCATTTAAATCACCAGCAAGAATGATTTCTTTACTATCAAGCTCATATCCGTTTTTAATTAACTTAATAATACCTCCAGTTTTAATAATATCTGTATCAGTTAATAAAGTATCATTGTTGTAAACATATAAAAGTTCATTAGAATTTTCTAATTTGTCTTTTAATTCTAGGACAGTTAAAACTTTACTATCAATTTCTAAATATGTGTCTGTTATTAATATGTTACTTCCCTCTTTAGCTTTTAATAACTCATCATCAACTTCTAATCTATTAATATTTAATTTATAAATTAATTTAGTGATAGAGTCATGAGCAGTGATATTAATAACAAAAGTATTTATTCCATAATTTAAACTTAAATTACCTAAGTCACCACTAATAATAGCGTCAATATCTGTCGTAACTGCACCTAAATTTATACTTTCAGTTCCGTAAGAAACATTTATATCATACTCGTATATTCCACTACTAAATCCATCAATAACAGTAGAATCAATTGTAATACTACTTAAGCTAGCGTCATTTTTATAAAGTCTAGTTATTTTAATACTATAATCGGCTACAGTTGAATCTTGTGCTGTAACAGATATTTTATAAATATTATCTCCATAAATTAAATCCATATCAGGTGATAAATTTAAAGTAGCTGTTTCGTCTTTATCTAAAGTAATATCATTTAAAGTTAATAATTCCTTATCACTTCCTATGGTTACTTCATACATTTTCGTAACATCATTCCATAAAGCATCTAATCCAAACACTTTTAAATTACTTATACTATTATCACTATTTTTTAATCTATTAATATTTAATGTATAAGTACTTGTAGTTTCATTATCATGGGCCACTACTTCAATAGTAATAACATTATTACCTGTAACAAGATTTTTAACACCTAAACTAGATGTGATTGATGCATCTAAATCAGTTTTTAAAGCATTTAAATTAATTGTACTTGTCGTATAAGGTACTTCAAGATTATAAATAAATTTATTACTTTCAAACCCACTTATTTCAATATTATCAATTAAAATACTATTTAATAAAGAATTAGTTTTATATTCTCTTGTAACTAAAACCTGATACTCTTTTTCACTACCATCTTCTGCAGTTACTGTAATTATATAGTTATTCTCTCCATACTTTAAGCTAATTCCACTGCCCAAATCATAACTAGCGTTACTATCACTTAAAACTATTTGTATATCTGTAGTTAAAATAACTGAAGTAGATGAATCAACAAATAAATTATATCTATTATTTGTTTGATCGAATGCTAGTAAATTATCTAATATAGTTAAACTCTCTATTCCATTATTACTACTTTCTAATCTAGTAATATTAATTGTATAAGTATTGACTGTAGTTGAATCATGAGCTGTAACTATAATGTTAAAGGTATTTACTCCAACTATTAAATCTTTATTACCTAGTATATTATTCATACTAGAATCACTATCTGTAAGTGTTGCATTTAAATTAATAGAAGTTGTTTCATTACTGACATTAATATCATAAGTATATGTATTAGAATCAAAGTTTAATATTTCAACGTCATCAATTAAAATAGTACTTAACGATGCGATATTTTTATAATTTCTATAAATTAAAACATTATATAAAGCTATATCTCCATTTTCTGCTGTAACTGAAATTACATAAATATTACTTCCATATTCAAGTAATTTACCACTACCTTTATTTAAAGTAGCACCAAGAGGGATTGATGCTTCTATATCATCATTCAGAAAAACATCTATATCGCTATTTAATATTACTTCAAATCTAGAATC
>CAYJEP010000005.1:0-20003 GCA_964369555.1 uncultured Muribaculaceae bacterium
GCTGCAGAAGTAATGGTTTACGGAACTGCTGTAAGATTTAAATAATCCACTTTAGGTGGTTTTTTAAATGCATTTAATTAATAATTTTGTCATATCAACTTTATTTATTTAATATATTTAAATGAAGAAAGTAGGGAATATATGGAAAAAACAGAAATTATAAAAAGTATTTCTAATAGGACTGGTGGGGAAATTTATTTAGGTGTAGTAGGAGCAGTCCGTACTGGTAAATCAACTTTTATAAAAAAAGTAATAGAAAATTTAGTTGTACCTAATATAGAGGATGAGTATGAGAAAAAAAGATGTTTAGATGAAATACCTCAATCCGCACAAGGTAAAACTATAATGACTACAGAACCTAAATTTGTTCCTAGTAATGCAGCAAAAATAAATATTGAAGAGTTAACTACTAGTATTAAGTTAATTGATTGTGTGGGTTATGTTATAAAGGATGCTAAAGGATATGAAGATGAAAATGGTCCTAGAAAAGTTAGAACACCTTGGTATGATGAAGAGATACCTTTTGTAGAAGCTGCTGAAATTGGAACTGAAAAAGTTATTAAAGATCATTCAACAATAGGTATAGTTGTAACAACAGATGGATCAATTGGAGAAATAAGTAGGGATAACTATGTAGAAGCTGAAAGAAGAGTAATTAGTGAATTAAAAGAAATAGGTAAACCTTTTATAGTTATATTAAATTCAGTACATCCAATGTTACCAGAAACAGATAAATTAGCTTCCGAATTAAGAGATGAATATGATGTACCAGTTATGCCCATTAGTATAGAAAATATGGCAGAGCGAGATATCTATGCGATTTTAAAAGAGGCTTTATATGAGTTTCCAATAGTGGAAGTTAGCGTAAAAATGCCTGAATGGATAGCTTGTTTATCTCATAAACATTGGTTAAAAGAAATATATATGGATAAGATTAAGGAATCAGTTATAGAAGTATCAAAATTAAAAGATATAGAAAATATTACAGGACATTTTTTAAACTGTGAATATATTAATAAAGCTTATTTATCAGATGTTAATACTTCAACAGGAGAAGTAACAATAACTTTAAATGCTCCAAATGAATTATATAATAGTATTTTAAAAGATATTATTGGAATTGATATTACTTCTAGGTCTGAACTACTTAGTTTATTTCAAAGTTATAATGAAGCTAAATTGGAATATGATCAAATTAAATCAGCTTTAAAAATGGTTAAAACAACTGGGTATGGTGTTGCTAATCCAACTTTAATGGATATGAAATTAGATACTCCAGAAATTATTAAACAAGGGAGTAGATATGGAATAAAACTAAAAGCAGTCGCGCCTTCTATACATATGATAAGAGTAGATGTTGAATCAACTTTTGAGCCTATTATAGGTAGTGAATTACAAAGTAAAGAACTAATAAACTATTTAATGAAAGATTATGATATTAATCCATCTAATATTTGGAAAAGTGAAATATTTGGAAGAAGTCTAGATGTGATAGTAAAAGAAGGTATTCAAGCAAAACTCTCTTTAACTCCAGAAAACGCTAGATATAAACTACAACAAACATTATCAAAATTAGTTAATAAAGGTGCAGGTAATTTATTTGCAGTTGTTTTATAAACAAGGTAAGCCTTGTTTTTTTCTTGACAACGATTAAAAGAAGGTATATATTAAAAATGGAGGTGGCTAATGCCTGAGGTAAATGTAGTTAAATTTTATGACCGAGTAGAAGACATTGGATTTGGTCTAAAAGAAGTAACGATTGATAATAAAAAAGGGTTATTATTAGATAATAAAATGGTGATGCCATTAATTGCAACTGAAATATATGATATTGAAAAAGATAGATATGTTGTGTTTTATAATGAAAATGATTTATGTGGATTATATGATATTAAAGAAAATAAGCTTTTATTAGAACCTATTTATAAGAATATTGAACTTTTAGAATATATCTCTGAAAAAGACTATGAAGAAAATAATTTTTTTGAAGTCGCTTTAGAAGAGTATGAAAATGATGGTGTAACTGAGTATTCCAAAATAAGTATTTATAACGCGGAAACAGAAAAAACTATTTTAAAAAATGGTGAAGATTATTTTAGTTTAAGAGGTCAATGCATTTTAAAAAGAGGTAAAAATGATTATAAAATATTTGACTATAACGGTAAATTGTTATTAGAAGCTAAAGAAATTAACTGTACTATGCATGAAGATTTTAAAGAAGTAATCTTAAAAGATAAAACTAAAAATTTATTTAATATTAATACAAAAGAGTTAGTTTTTGAAACAAATAATACATTAGGGAAAATTGAATATGTAGATAAAAGATTTATAGTTTATAAAGATAAGAATACTCAAATTCATGATATTTTAAATAACATCACATATACTCATTATGATTTAGAACTTAAAGAAATAGTTTCCTTAGAAAATATATTTTTTATAATGAAAAATAAAAAAGAGCTATTTTCTGTTTATCAAGGGATTGATAAAATATTTTCTAGTATATATGCTTATCAGGTTTTAGGTAATTTAATTTATATTGGTGATTCAGCAGAACAAATTATAGATTTAAAAACAATGGAAAATTTACTACCAGAAAATACTAATGTTTTGAAAATTATAAATAATCAAAATGTTATTTTGGAAAACGAATATGAAGAGTTTATTTATAATTTAATTAGCAAAGAAAAAATATTTTTAAATAGTATTAAATATGAAACTTTATTAAATAGATATATAAAAATTAAAACTGTTACTGGAGAAAATATATATGATTTAGAAACTAATACACTTAAGTTCGCTAATGATTATAGAAAAATTCATAAAATATTCAATAATCCCCATGTAGAAAAATCTTTAATAGTCCAAGAATATGATGTTTCTTATATTTATGATTTAAATAAATGTGAGATAATTAGTGATACATATAAAGAATATTGTCAAAAAATTTATGAATTAGTAATAATGTCAAATAGTATATATAAAATAGATTATAAAGAAAAAAGTGCGGTTATTGAGGGGGAATTAAGTATTATTAATGGACTGAAAGGAAGAAAAATTATTAATGAAACATTTGATAAAATAATTGTTTTAGAATCTATACCTCTATTGATATTAGAAAAAAATGATGTGATAACGTTAGTTTCAACTAATAGTTTTAATGTACTTAGAAATAATATTACTTCTATTGATTACAACGAAAAAACAAATGAATTTACTTTAATGTATGGGTTAGAAAAAGAAGTAATTAGCTTAGAAGAGTTATGTAAGGAACAAATACAGGTTATAGAAAAAGTAGAATTAACTGATAGTGAAGTTGGATCATTAGAAAAAGTTGATGGTAATTATATTAATGAAAGTGATAAAAGAAAATATTTAACTTTAAAAAATATAGAAAAATCTACAAAAATTTAAGTGAATTAATTGTGAATAGCAGTTTTTTTAATAAAAATGCTTGATTTCAAAAGAAAAAAGTGCTATTCTTAGATTGTAAGAAAAATACTTACGTAGATAATAGGAGGTTTAAAATGAACAAACAAGAATTAGTAAATTTTATAGCAGAAGATACAGGGTTAACAAAAGCTGACGCTACTCGTGCATTAGATGCTACATTAAAAGGGATTATCGAAGGATTAAAAGGTGAAGGAAAAGTTGCTTTAACAGGATTTTTAACTTTCGCTACAAGAGATAAAGCAGCATCAACTGCAAGAAACCCAAGAACTGGGGAAACAGTTGCTGTTCCAGCAAGAACTGCTATTACAGTTAAAGTTGGAGCTAAATTAAAAGACGCTTTAAATTAAGGTTTATTATAACCTTTTTTTTTGGTATAATAGTAGGGGTGGTATAATGTTTGAAACAGCAATTAAATTATTGAAATTATTTAATGATAATGGTTATGAAGCATATATAGTTGGTGGTTATCTAAGGGATTTAGAATTAAATATAAATAGTAAAGATATTGATATTTGTACTAGTGCAACACCAAAAGAAGTAAGAGAATTATTAAGTAAATGTGAAGTATCAAAAGAAAGTTACGGTTGTGTAACAGCAATATATGAAAAATATAAATTTGAAATCACAACATTTAGAAAAGAAGGTAACTATAAAGATTTAAGAAACCCTTCTAGTATTAAGTATGTTAAAACATTAGAAGAAGATATTGTAAGAAGAGATTTTACAATGAATACTTTATGCATGGATAAAGACTTAAATTTAATAGATTTATTAAATGCTAAAGAAGATATAAATGAAAAAAAAATTAAATGTGTTGGTGATTGTAATAAGACAATTACAGATGACGCATTAAGAATTTTAAGAGCAATTAGGTTTGCAACAGTTTTAGATTTTAAATTAGCTGATAGTTTAAAAATAGCTATAATGGAAAATAAAAAAAACTTAGCTAAGTTATCTATCACTAGAAAAAAAGATGAACTAGATAAAATCTTTAACCATAAAAATAAATTAATAGGATTAAACCTTATTAAAGAATTGAAATTAGAAAAATATTTAGATATTACTACTGACGTTAGTATAACGACTAGTGGTATAGGTATTTGGGCACAACAGAAGAAAGATTTTAATTTTACTAGAGAAGAGAAACAACTTATAAAAAACATTAACGAGGCTTTAAAATCTGATGTTTTAGAGTTTGAAACCTTATATAAATATGGATTATATGTATGTCAAATTGCTGGTGAAATAAAAAACATTGATAAAAAGATAGTAACTGAAAAACATATTTTATTACAAATTACTGATAAATCAGAAATAGTTGTCAATGTAAAAGATATTCATAATGAGTTAAGTGTCAATTTTATAGAAGCTAACAAGTTATTTAAAATTATTGAAAAAGAAATTATTAATCAAAGATTAATCAATAATAAAGAAGATATATTAAATTTTTTAAGGAGAACAAAATGAAACCAATAGTGTTATGCATATTAGATGGAGTAGGGGTAAGGGAAAAAGAATTTGGTAATGCTTATAAACAAGCTGATACCCCATTTTTAGATTATTTATTTAATAAGTACCCCAGTTCATTATTAGAAGCTTCTGGAAAACTAGTAGGATTACCTGATTTACAAATGGGTAATAGCGAGGTAGGTCATTCTAATATTGGAGCTGGAAGAATAGTTTACCAATCAATCGAAAAAATAAATAATGAAATAGAAACAAATAACTTTTTTAATAATAAAGAAATATTAAATTTATTTAATTATGTTAAAGAAAATAATGTTAAATTACATTTAATGGGATTAGTATCAGATGGTGGGGTTCATAGTAGTATGAATCATATAACTAATTTAATTAAGATGTGTGAAGAAAATAATATATTACCTAATATTCATGTTTTTACTGATGGTAGGGATACTTTACCTAAAAGTAGTATGGAATATATTAAAAATATAAATAGTGATTATATTGCTACTTTATCTGGAAGATATTACGCAATGGATCGTGATAATAGATATGAAAGAGTTAAAAAAGCGTATGATACTTTAACAGGTAATAGTAGTAATAAATATGAAAATATAAATGAAGCTATAGCTTTTAATTATTCTAAGGATATTACCGATGAGTTTATAGAACCAGGAATAATTAAAAATGAAGGTATTATTGAAAAAAATGATGCAGTAATATTCTTTAACTTTAGACCTGATAGAATTAGAGAATTAGGTAGTGCTTTAACTAATAAAGAATTTAATGGATTTGAAAGAGAGTTTTTAAATATAAAAATGCTTACAATGATGCCTGTTTCAGATGAAGTAGTATGCACTAACATGTATGGACTAGAAAACTTAAATAACACATTAGGAGAAGTAATTGCTAAAAGTGGGTTAAAACAACTTAGAATTGCTGAAACTGAAAAGTATGCACACGTTACTTATTTTCTAGATGGTGGGAAAGAATTAAAACTTAATAATTGTGATAGAATTTTAATTCCCTCACCAAAAGTTGCTACTTATGATTTAGCGCCTTCAATGTCTGCTATAGAAATAACTGATAAACTAGTAGAAGTAATTAATGATTATGATTTGATTATTTTAAACTTTGCTAATGGTGATATGGTGGGGCATACAGGAAAAATAAAAGCTGCAATTAAATCTGTAGAAACTGTAGATAAATGTATGAGAAGAATATATGAAACTAATGCTTTATTATTAGTAACTGCTGATCATGGTAATTGTGAAGAAATGATTGATTTAAACGGTAATATTTTAACTAGCCATACAACTAATAAAGTTCCATTTTTAATTACTGATAATTATAAGTTGAAAGATGGTAAGTTATCTGATATAGCGCCTACTATTTTAAGATTATTAAATATTGAAGTTCCAACAGAAATGACAGGGGATATTCTTTATGAATAAAATTTTAATAACGTTATTAAGTCTTTCTTTAGTATTTAATATATATTTAATAGTGAATGAAAATAAAGAAATTGAAGATGAAAGTGTTAAAGAAGAAGTTAACTATATAACAGTAGATTTATCTAAACCTTTAATAGGTGATAGTAGTGGTTATTTTATTAATGATTATAGAATTAGTGAAGGAAAAGTTACTATTGATGAAGTAGAAATAACTAACTTAAGTAATGTAACTGATATACATATAGCTCAATTAGGGCAAGGGGTAGAAGGAACTATATACTTATTCGTAGTTAGCCATGATGAAATTTATTATATGTATCAATATAAAGAAGATGGTATGACTTTAAATTATGAAATTGATGGAAGATTAGAACTAACTGAAGTAGTTAAAATAATAGATGGTTCATTTTATGATGGTGGAGAAACTTTTTTAGTAAGATATGATGGAAGTTTTTATCCTTTATCAAAATTAATTAAATAAAAAGAAATTTTATAAAAGTACTCTAAAATTTCTTTTTTTGTGTTAAAATATAGCTAGGTGATGAAAATGAAAGAAACAAGAACACGATTTGCTCCTTCTCCAACAGGATTTATGCATGTTGGAAACTTAAGAACAGCAATTTTTTGTTATTTAATAGCTAAAAAGGATAATGGTAAATTTTTACTTCGCGTTGAAGATACTGATCAATCAAGAAAAGTAGAAGGTGCTATTGATTTTATATATAATACATTAAGTTTATGTAATATTAATATAGATGAAGGCCCAAACAATGCTGGTTCTGTAGGTCCTTATATTCAGAGTGAAAGATTGGAAATTTATAAAGAACACGCTTTTAAATTAGTCGAAATGAAAAAAGCTTATATTTGTTTTTGTGATGAAGATAGATTAAATGCATTAAGAGAAGAAGCTAATTTAAATAAGGTAGCTTTCTTATATGATAGAAAATGTAAAGATTTACCAGAAAGTGAAGTTAAAAAAAGAATTGAAGCAGGCGAAAAATATGTTATTAGACAGGCTATGCCAGTTGAAGGAAGTACTACTTATGAAGATTTAGTATATGGTAAAATCACAGTTGAAAATAGAATTTTGGAAGATCAAATTTTACTTAAGAGTGATGGATATCCAACTTATAACTTTGCTAATGTTGTAGATGATCATTTAATGAAAATATCTCACATTGTTAGAGGTAATGAATACATTATGTCTACTCCTAAATATAATCTACTATATGATGCATTTGGTTTTGATAAACCTAATTATGTTCATGTATCAATGGTTTTAGGTAGTGATGGTCAAAAACTAAGTAAACGTAATGGTGATGCTTCATTTATGGACTTATATAATGATGGATATATTCCGCAAGCTGTTGTTAACTATTTAGCTTTATTAGGATGGAGCCCAAAAACTAATCAAGAAATATTTTCAATGGAAGAATTGATTAGTGAGTTTGATATTTCAAGAATTAATAAATCTCCATCAACTTTTGATATTAAAAAACTAAACTGGGTTAATGCACATTATATTAAAAAATTAACTATTGATGAGTTATTAGAAATAACTGTGCCGTTTTTAAAAGAAGCTTATGACTTAGAAAATAAAAGTGATGAGTGGGTTAAACATTTAGTAACTATTTATCAAAACCATATCAGTCATGGTAAAGAAATAGTAGAAGTAACTGATTTATTTTTCAATGAAGATATTAGTTTAGATGAAGAGTGTACTGAATTTATGAAAGAAGAAAGTATTGAAAATACCTTAAAAGTATTTAAAGAAGAAATTTTAAATATAAATGATTGGACTTTAGAAAATATAAAAGAAGCTAGTAATAATACTAAAGATAAAGCTAACGTTAAAGGCAAACTATTATTTATGCCAATTAGAATTAAAACTTCAGGATTAATGCACGGACCAGAACTACCTGATACAATTTATTTAATAGGTAAAGATATAATTTTAAATAGATTAGGTTAAAAATGTTTAAAATAGGAAATGTAGAGATAAAAGAAAAAGTCGTTTTAGCGCCTATGGCAGGTATTAGTAATTCGGCATTTAGAAAAATAGCTAAAGAAATGGGGGTTGGGGTAGTAGTATGTGAGATGGTTAGTGATAAAGCTATATATTACGGTAGTCAAAAAACTATTGATATGCTTTATATGGAAGAATCTGAAAGACCTATTTCTCAACAAATATTTGGTTCAGATGTTGACTCATTTGTTTATGCTGCTAAATTTATATATGAAAAAATGAAACCTGATATTATAGATATTAATATGGGTTGTCCAGTACCTAAAGTAGCAATTAAATCTCAAGCTGGAAGTAGTTTAATGAAAAATCCTTTAAAGGTTAAAGAAATAGTTGAAGCAGTAGTTAAATCTGTTCCTATTCCTGTTACGGTTAAGATTAGATCTGGATGGGATTTTAATTCAATTAATGCAGTAGAAATAGCTAAAATTTGTGAGAGTGCTGGTGCTTCTGCTATAGCAGTTCATGGTCGCACTAGATCTCAAGGATATAGTGGAAAAGCAGATTGGGATATTATAAAACAAGTAAAGGAAAATGTAACTATACCAGTAATTGGGAATGGAGATATTAAAACTAAAGAGGATGCTTTAAAAATGATAACTGAAACTAATTGTGATGCGGTTATGATTGGAAGAGGTGTGTTAGGTAATCCTTGGTTAATAAATGATTGTGTTAATTATTTAAATGGTAAAGAAACTAAGGAAGTAACTGTTTCAGATAGGAAAGAAATGATTATTAAGCATTTAGATTATTTAATGATGTTTAAAGATGAAAAAACAGCTATTTTAGAAATGAGAACACAAGTAGCGTACTATTTAAAATATATTAAAAATACTAGTAAAATTAAACCTTTATTCATGCAAGTCAATAATAGAAAAGAATTAATTGATTTGTTAAATTTATATGTATAGGAGTATATTATGGAAAATTTAAATCAAAAATCAAAAGTTGGAGCAGGATTAATGGCCCTTTTAATAGGTTCATTAGGAATTCATAACTTTTATTTAAAACAAGTATCAAGAGGAATTACTAAAATTGCAATTTTGATTTTAGGTATGGCCCTTTTATTTAATGGAACTTATAAAGATTTACAAGAACAAGATATTTGTTATGAAATGGGAATATCAGAAGCATACTGTGAAACATCAGATGAAACATTACAATTACTTGGTATCGGAACATTATTAATTTATATACCAACTATTTGGTCAGTTGTTGAAGGTGTTATGATATTAACAGGCAAAATAAATAAAGATGCTTTAGGTAACCCTATTGTTTAGAGTCAATTATAGGCTCTTTTTTTATTAAAGTATAGATTTAGTATAGAACTTTATGATAATATGTATATAAGAATATAGGAGTGAATATATGAAGAAGATTTTATTTTTTGCTTTATTTATGCTTAACCTCAGTGCAGTAAATGCATTTACTGAAGCTGGATACTGTGAATACAAAATACCTAATCAATATGATGATACATTGTTTGAAGAACCGATATTGCTTATATCATATGATTCAAAAGCAGAAGGAGTAGAGTATTATTTCAAAACAGGAGAAACAGAAAGTGACCGAGTTTCATCAGGGGGATTAGTTTATGGGCTGGCAAATGGTCTTGATAAAAATTTTGAAATAGAGCTTGGTAATGACTTTTATGAAACATTAGAAAATAACAATCTATTTTCATGTCCGGAACTAACTGCAGCTTATTATGAGGATTCGATAGTAATTGGAAGTGCTAACACAGATGGTAATATTACAACAAAAATCCTTGATGGAAAATTAACAGATCTTTCTGATAGTGGTGTGGAAGATGATGTTTATTATGAAACAGGTAGTATTTTCACTAAATCTGGATTAATAGAAAATCTATTTATAATTTTTAAACAATATGAAAGTGGCAAAAGAAGTATTTCTTTTTTACAAGGAACATCTGAACAAACTTATGAACTAGATTATTCAGATGAAATATATTATTTCAAAACCACAAAGACAGAAATTTACTTTACAATTACAGATAGTTTTATTGAGCAATTGTTTGAAGACTTAATTAAAAATTATAAAGCAGGTGACGCTGGTAAATTAACAAATGAAATTTATTATCATCAAACCAGTGGGGAATCAACTAGCAACAATATCACGTTATCTTTTGATAGTGATATAGATGGTTCAATAGGTTCTGCAACAGGAGATAATGATTACTATTTAGAAACATCAAATGCACGCTTAATTACTCTACTATCATCCTTAAAAAGACCACTTGATATGATTGATCCGCTATTAGAACACGATTTTATCACTTTTAATTTTTCAACATTGAGTGGTAGTAATAAAATATGTTCAGCATCTTTAGTATCAGAAAATTATTGCAAAGAAACTGATGAAAAATTCAGATATTACATAGAAAGTGGAATAAACGATGTAATTGAATATTGTGATGGCGTGTATTCGTTTTACGTCAATGACAATAGATATTATCCAAGAGTAGCAGAATGTAATGAATTTATAGATTTTTATGAAGAGTTATATGCTAAAGGTTATGTTAGAGACTTGAAAGCAGACTGTGCATTTATCTCTGTAGAACTAAAAGAATATATAAGAGGAATTTTAAATATTATAATGATTGCTGCACCTATTTTAGCGGTTGGATTAGGTGTGTTAGATTTCGTTAAAGTAATAGCTAGTGGTGATGCTGATAAAGAAATGAAAAAAGCATTTAAAAGTTTCTTAACTAGAATCGGGTTAGCTATATTATTATTAATTATACCAATTATATTAACATTCTTAATGGACTTATTCTTAACTAATCAACCAGGGTATGACCCTGATAGCCCATTCTGTGGTGTTATATTCGATGAATGATGAAAAATCCGTTATTATTAATGGATTTTTTTTATAAGTGTAGATTTACTGTATATTTTTATGGTATTATATATATAGAAATTTAGTGATTAAACTAGATAATAGAATTGAGGAAATAGTATGAGAGAATTTACTGAACAAGAGTTAGTAAGAAGAGAAAAATTAAATGAATTAGTAGCAAAAGGGATTGATCCATTTGGTACTAAGTTTGATACTACAACTAATTCTTTAGAACTTAAAAATATGTATGGAGAAAAAACTAAAGAAGAATTACACGATGAATTACACGAAGTAATAGTTGCTGGTAGAATTATGACTAAAAGAGGAAAAGGAAAAGCTGGTTTTTTTCACATTCAAGATAAGTTTGGTCAAGTTCAAATATATATTAGAGAAGATGCAGTAAATGAAGGTGAATATGAACTTTTTGAAAGTGCGGATTTAGGTGATATAGTTGGTATTAAAGGAACAGTAATGAAAACTAATATGGGTGAATTATCTATTAAAGCTAGTAGTTATACTCACTTAGTTAAAGCCTTAAAACCACTACCTGATAAATTTCACGGTTTAGCTGATCCTGAAATAAAATTAAGAAAAAGATATCTAGATATGATTACAGATAAAGAAGTATTTGATTTATTTCATAAAAAACAAATTTTCTGGGCAACTGTTAGAAATTATTTATTAGAAGCAGGATTTTTAGAAGTAGAAACTCCAATTTTAGAAGCAAGTGCAGGAGGAGCTGCTGCAACTCCTTTTAGTACACATCACAATGCTTTAGATTTAGATGTATTCTTAAGAATTTCTATGGGTGAATTATGGCAAAAAAAATTATTAGTAGCTGGATATGAAAAAACTTTTGAAATAGGAAGACAATTTAGAAATGAAGGTATGAGTCCTGAACATTTACAAGATTATACTCAAATGGAATTTTATTGGGCATATGCAGATTATAAAATGGGAATGAATTTTGTTAAAGAAATGTATAGAAGAGTAGTTAAGAATGTTTTAGGAACATCTAAATTTACTTCTAAAGGGTTTGAAATAGACATCGATAATGAATGGACTATTTATGATTTTGAAACAGTAATCAAAGAAGGTACTGGTGTTGATATTTATAATTCAACTAAAGAAGAAATTATTGAAGTACTTAAAAAAGAAGAGGTTTCTTTTGAACCACATGCTCCATATTGGAGACTTGTAGATATTTTATGGAAAGTAGTTAGAAAAACTTTAGGAGGTCCTGGATTTTTAGTAGGGCAACCAGTAGAACTTAATCCACTACCAAAAAGATTAAACGAAGATCCTCGCAAAGTCGCTCAATTCCAAGTTATTTTAGCTGGTTCCGAAATGGGAAATGGATATAATGAGTTAAATGACGCTGATGACTTAGAAAAAAGATTCTTAGAACAAAGAGAAATGGCTGAAGCCGGAGATGAAGAAGCTCATTCACATGATGCGGAATTTATAGAAGCTTTAGAATATGGTATGCCACCAGCATTTGGCTTTGGAGTATCAGAAAGATTGTTCTCAACTATTGTTGATAGACCTATTAGAGAATGTGTTATGTTTCCTTTGATGAAAAATAAGAATTAAGGAGTTTATTTATGAAAAAAATAATATTTCTGATAGTATGTTTTTTATGTTTACCTATGGCAAACACGATGGTGCAAGCAAGTGATATGACATGCGATGATAATGATTATCAATGCATAGAATGTACATATAATATATCAGATAGTTCTAATTGTAAATATGTCGTTGAAGCTACTGGAACGGGAGCAGCAACTGTTAATATGGAGTGTAGTGAAGGAAAAATTTCACATAAGGATTTATCTTATAACAACTTTTATAGTGAAGAATCTGATAAACTTATATGTCCAGAAGGAATTTATAGTGAGGTTTATGGTGGTGGATCTTATGGTAGCGAGTATAATATTTCATTCATAAAATTTTTAGATTGTAACAATGATGTATTTTGTCGATTTTTCACTGTAAAGACAAAAAAAGATAATGAACTTCCATTTAAAGAGCCGGGTGCTGAAAGTCATGTTTGTGAATATGAACAATTTTTTATAGAAATAACACAAACAGAGTTCTTTGTAAATCCAAAAGTTTATGATAGCTCAAAGAACTTAGATTATCAAATAACGGTGGGAAGTAATGTAGTACATGAAGCGTTTTATAAAAATGAAACATTTAGTTGTCCAAAAATAGGAACACTTTGTGGAAGTGGAACATCTCCAAGTCAGTATTGTACAATATCACTAGGCGATTTTGGGACTGTCGATGGAGTAGAAGGTACTGAGCCTGAAACAGGCGATGATATTAAAGAACAAAATTCAATTATCACAGGTGTAAAATTTAAAGAATTGTTAGGGGCTTTAAAAATGCCTTTAACAGTTAAAGGGTATACAGGTGATTTCGATTTTATCACCTTTGATTTAAGCGATATTACACCTAACTCTGAAACTTGTAGTAATCTAAGTTTAGATGATAATTATTGTAAAGACAATCTGGAATTTTATATTGAAAGCTCAATTGAAAATTTAGCTGAGTACTGTGACATAATTTATACTAAGTATTTAGCTTATAATGATTATTCTGAAAGAGCTAAAGAGTGTAATGCTTTTTATGATTTCTATGAATTTCTATATGCAAATGGATATGTTAGAGATTTATCTGCCGATTGTGGCTTTATTTCAAAAGATTTAAATGAATTTATAAGAGGCTTTTTAAATATTATAATGATTGCCGCACCTATCTTAGCTGTAGGTTTAGGAATATTAGATTTTGTTAAAGTTATTGCTAGTGGTGATGCTGATAAAGAAATGAAAAAAGCATTTAAAAACTTCTTAACCAGAATTGGATTAGCGATTTTATTGTTAATTATACCAATTATATTAACATTCTTAATGGATTTATTCTTAACAAACCAACCAGGATATGATCCTGATAGTCCATTCTGTGGTGTTGTATTTGATGATTAGGAGAACAAAATGAAATTATATATAGTTAGACATGGTGAAACTTTAGAAAACGCTAACGATTGTTTAGTTGGTAGATTAAATAGTTCTTTAACTGAAAATGGTAGAAAACAGGCACTAGTAGTTAGAGATAATTTAAAAGAAAAAAATATTGATTTGATAGTTTCTTCTACATTAGATAGATGTAGACAAACTGCTACTATTATTGGTGATGATAACATTGAAATAATATATACTGATAAATTATTAGGTCGTGATCACGGTGAGTTCACAGGTGTTAAAAAATCTAGTGTTAATTTTGATGAATATTGGAACTATAATTTAAATAAACAATATGAAAAAGCTGAAAGTGTTAAAGAATTATATGATAGAGCTAAAAGTGTTATTGAAGAAATAAAAGAAGCATATAATGATAAAAATGTTGTAATAGTTACTCATAGTGGAATAGTAAGAGTGTTATATTATTATTTTAAAGGTATTCCAGAAAATGGAGTACTTAGTGAAGTTGAAATCAAAAACTGTTCAGTTTTTGAATATGATATATAGGAGGAAAAATATATGAAAATAATATCAATTAATGCAGGGAGTTCATCATTAAAATTTCAAATGTATGAGATGCCAGAAGAAAATGTGCTAGTATCAGGAGTGTTTGAAAAAATTGGTTTAAAAGATGGTTTTTACACTTTAAAATTTAATGGTGAGAAAATCAAAAAAGAAGTAGAAATGGAAAATCATTCTAAAGCTGTTGAACTATTAATGAATGAATTAATAGAAAATAAAATTGTTAATTCTTTGGAAGAAATTGAAGGTGTAGGTCATAGAATTGTTCATGGTGGTAGTGAATATTCTAAGTCTGTTGTTTTAACTAAAGAGGTTTTAGATAAAGTAGAAGAGTTAATTCCTTTAGCTCCTTTACATAATCCAGCTAATTTAACTGGAATAAATGCATTTAAAGAACAATTACCTAATGCATTATCAGTAGGTGTATTTGATACAGCTTTCCACCAAACAATGCCTGAGGAATCATTTGTTTACGGTACACCTTATGAATGGTATGAAAAGTATAGTGTTAGAAGATATGGTTTCCACGGTATTAGTCATGATTATATTACACAAAAGTTAAAAGAAATAACTGGAAAAAGTAATGTCAACGCGATTACATGTCATTTAGGAAATGGTGGTTCATTAGCCGCTATTAAAGAAGGTATTTGCTATAATACTAGTATGGGATTTGGTCCTAATGCTGGATTAGTTATGGGAACTAGATCAGGGGATATTGATTCTACTATAGTTCAATATATTATGAATAAAGAAAACAAAACTATTGATGAAGTTATGAATGATTTAAATAAAAAATCTGGTTTCTTAGGTATTAGTGGAGTTAGTAATGATTCAAGAGATATTGAAGAAGGAATTGAAAACGGAAATGAAAGATGCGCTTTAGCTCAAAAATTATTTGTTAATAGAGTAGTTGATTACATAGCTAAATATTATGTTCAATTAGAAACTGTAGACGCTATTAGTTTTACAGGTGGAATTGGAGAAAATGCTATAGGTACTAGAAAACAAATCATTGATAAGTTAAACTGTTTAGGAATTAAATTGGATGAAAAAGCTAACGATATTAGAAGCGAATTTACTTTAATTTCTAGTAAAGACTCAAGTGTTGCTTGTTATTTAATACCAACTGATGAAGAAGTAATGATTGCAAGAGATACATATAAATTTTTAAACAAATAAAAAGGATTAACATGAATCCTTTTTTGTTTTGTTAAATATATAAGCTGCTAATACTGTAGTTACAGGAACTGCAAATAATATTCCAATACTTCCTATTAAACTTTGTGATATCTCAACTACAATCATTTCTAAATTAAATAATTGTAAAGGATTATCAATATATGAATTTAGTATTAATACAGAAGCTAGGGAACCACCTATATAAGCTAGTATTAAAGTATTTGTCATAGTTCCAATCGCATCTTTACCAATATTTAAACCAGAAGTAACCATTTTTTTAAACGATTTATCTTTCATATGTTCATCCAACTCATTCATAGATGAAGCAATAGTCATGGAAACATCCATTATAGCCCCAACTGAACCAATTAAAATTCCACCCCAAACTAAAGCAACTAAATCAAGTTGTTTATTGGAATCCAATAATGTGATATAAACATAATCAGAATCTACAATTCCAGTTATATTAAGAGCTTTATTAAATATTATAGCTAATATACCAGTTACTATAACTCCTCCAATATTTCCTAATATCGCACAAAATGTTTTTTTATTAAAATCATTGATGAGTAGTAAACTTATTACAATTATAAACGAAATTACAACAGTTGTTAAAATATAAATATTAAAACCCTTTAGAATTCCAGGTATATATATTAATAATATTGCTGCAACAGTAAAAATTAAAGATAAAATTGTTTTAAATCCTTTCATTTTTCCTATCAGTAAAATCAAACCTAAAAATATTAAAGCTAAAAATATTAAAGATGGAATTCTGTTATAATCAGTAAAATACCATGTTTCAGAATCTGAAAATTTTGTTATCAAAACATTATCTCCAACTTCAACATCTTTCTTTATATATTTAACTGAATTATCAATAGTTTGAATAGCAGCAATTTCCTCACCATCTATTTTAACAGTAAAGGGTAGATATAATACACCTATTTGTGAGTTTTCGCTTTCGTAAATTTCACCTACAGATAATACTTGTCCTGATTTGAAAAAATGATTTACATATTCTTCTTTATCTGATTTTGTAACAAAATAACCTATAAGTATAAAAAGTATTGCAACAACAATTGTGATTGCATATAAAACTTTATTTTTCATTTAAATCCTCCTATAAAATTATAGCACATTTAATCTTAATACACAAATTAGGTTGTAGACTTTTAACCTCAAATAAGTTATAATAGTTGATGTAGAAAGCGTGATTTATGATAAGTAAAAAAATACTAAAAAAAATAAAAAAATATGACAAAATAGTTATAGCAAGACATATAGGAGCTGATCCAGACGCATTAGGAAGTTCAATTGGTTTAAAAGAAATTATACAAACTAATTTTCCTAAAAAAGAAGTATATGTAGTTGGAAATACAGCTAATAGATTTAAATATTTTGGAGAATTAGATAAACTTCCAGAAGATAATAAAGAAGCTTTATTAATAGTTACAGATACACCAGATAAAAAAAGAATTGAAGTTGCTAATCCAAATTATTTTAAGGAAACAATTAAGATTGACCACCACCCATTTGTTGATACATTTGGAGAATTAGAGTGGATTGATGATAAAGCTTCATCAGTGTCACAATTAATTATTGAGTTTGTAAAAGATAATAATTTAAAAATAGAAAGTAAAACAGCAGAAAAATTATTTTTAGGTTTAGTAGCTGATACAGGAAGGTTTTTATTTGATTATACAACCCCAAAAACATTTGATTTAACTTCGTGGTTGATTAAAAAAACTAATATAAATTTCCCTTCACTATATCAAAAATTATATTTAAGAAATTTTAATGATATCAAATTTCAAGCTTATATTACTAATAACTTAACTATAACAGAAAATAAATTTGCTTATATAAAAATAACTGATGAAATTTTAAAAGAATATAATGTCGATGCCCCAACCGCAGGAAACTTAATAAATGAGTTTAATTTAATAAATGAATTTGTTGTTATTGCTGTATTTTCAGAAGACAAAATAAATAATTTTATAAGATGTTCAATTAGATCAAGAGGACCTGTTATTAATATTGTAGCAGCGTCATTTAATGGTGGGGGACACGCTTTAGCTAGTGGTGCGAAATTACCTGATTTTGAAACTGCAGATGAATTAATTAATGAATTAGATTATTTATGCAGTGATTATGAGGGTTAATATGAATGATAATATAATCGAATTAATAAAGGAAAAACCACTTTATATTCCTAATATTTTATTTAAAAACTATAAAAAATTAAATATAACTGAATCAGAATTAATTTTACTGATATATTTTTTAAACAACGAAGTATGTTTTGATCCAAAGATGATTAGTAAAACATTAGACATTTCTTTAGAAGTATTAATGGATTTAATAACCTCTTTAACTGGTAAAGGAATAATAAATTTAGTTATGACTAAGGGAAGAATTAAGGAAGAATATATCGAATTAGAAGGATTATACAAAAAATTATTTTTTACAGTTATAAAAGATGAAAAAGAAGATAGTAGTAATTTATATGATATTTTCGAAAAAGAATTTGGTAGAACACTTTCTCCTATGGATTTTGAAATAATTAGTATGATGGAAAAAGATTATTCTGAAGAATTAATCTTATTAGCTTTGAAAGAAGCAGTTTTTAACGGTGCGTCTAATTTAAAGTATATTGATAAAATATTATTTAATTGGAATAAAAAAGGTATTAAAAACAAAGATGATGTTATTAAAGATAAAAAAGAATTTATTAGTAAAAAAGAAACAAAGAAAAAATTATTTGATTATGACTGGTTAAATGAACGAGATAGTTAATTATTTAGATAAAATTTTACCTGATGCGAAATGTGAACTTAATTATACACATGATTATGAATTCTTAATTGTAATTATGTTAAGTGCACAAACAACAGATAAAAGAGTTAATCAAGTTTCTAAAATTTTATTTGATAAATACAAAACTTTAAATGAATTAGAAAATGCTTCCTTATTAGATATTAAAAAAATAATTATGCCTTTAGGAACCTTTAATATTAAAGCTAAAAATTTATTAGAAATAGCTAAAAGCTTAAGTAGTTATGAAAAAGTTCCTAATGATAGAAAGTACTTGGAATCTTTACCTGGTGTGGGGAGAAAAACAGCTAATGTATTTTTAAGTAATATTTATAATGTCCCGTGTATCGCAGTTGATACACATGTATCAAGAGTTAGCATTAGATTAGGCTTAGCTAAAAAAACTGATGACGTTTTAACTATAGAAAAAAAATTAACTAAAAAATTTCCTAAAGACAAACTTTTTTCACTCCACCACCAACTAGTTTTATTTGGTAGATATTATTGCAAAGCTAAAAAACCTTTATGTGATGAGTGTGAATTAAAGAGTATTTGTAAATATAAAGGTTGATTTAATTTGAAAATGTGTTATTATATATGCGGTGATTTAAATGCAATTAGGGGAATTTTATCGTTTTCAAAGTATAATTAATGAGCAGAAAATTAAAATTAAAAATGGAGAATTAAAGTTTCCTAATAAAAATTATATATATTTTTCTAGAACTTTGAACCACCACCAATATTTTGCTTTAAAAAAAATAAAACAAATTTTAAATAAATATGGAAGTATTGAAGTAATAAGAAAAAATTTAGATAACAACGAAAGTTATTTAAAACTGAAAAAAGAAGTTTGTAATCTAGAACAGTTAAGCAGCTGTAAATCAATAACAATATTTGTTCCAAGTGTTTTGAAAACATTGATTAAAGATAATGCAATAATTCAAAATGAGGGAAGAACTATTGAACTTGTTGATAGAAAAGTTTACGGTGGGGGATATGGATTTTGTGACGAATGGTTAAAATTGGTTGATAGTTTAACTCTAGCTAGTAACATAAGAAGAATAAATGATAATGATTTATTAGTTCTTTTAAAAAATTTAAGATATAAAATATATTCTAGTAGTGAAGCAATTAATCTATTTTCTCAAATAGAAGCTAATCAAACTGTTTTACAACAATCAGTATATGATAATTTTCATAAATATCACA
>CAYJEP010000005.1:20013-22890 GCA_964369555.1 uncultured Muribaculaceae bacterium
GTTATTATATATGCGGTGATTTAAATCCAATTAGGAGAATTTTCATAAATATCACATTTTAGAACCATTTGAAACATTAATCGGAAAAGGATTAATTGTAGATGATCATACTTTAAAAAATAGTTCTCGAGTAGGAAAAAAATATAATAAAAGTAAAGATTTCGTATTAAAAATATTAGATAAATAGGAGGTGTTAATATGTTTATAGATGAGGTTAAATTACAACTTATTGCTGGTTCAGGTGGTGATGGTTGTATGGCATTTAGAAGAGAAAAATATGTAGAAATGGGTGGACCATTCGGTGGGAATGGTGGAAAAGGTTCTGATATAATTTTCAAAGTTGATGAAGGATTAAATACTTTAGTAGATTTGAGATATAAAAAACAAATTAAAGGTACTAAGGGTGATAACGGATTAGGTAAAGCTAAACACGGTGCTATGGCTGATGATATCATTATTAAAGTTCCTTTAGGGACTGTTATTACTGATTTAGATACAAACTTAATAATTGCAGATTTAACAAAAAAAGATGAAGAAGCAGTTATTGCAAGTGGTGGCCGTGGTGGTAGAGGGAATATGGCTTTTTCTACACATGCCAATCCAGCGCCAGCTTATTGTGAAGCAGGTGAACCAGGAGAAGAAAGAAATATAAAAGTTGAATTAAAATTATTAGCTGATGTTGGTTTAGTTGGGATGCCATCTGTAGGTAAGTCAACAATTATTTCAATGATTTCTAACTCTAAGCCTAAAATAGCTGAATATCACTTTACTACATTAAAACCTAATTTAGGTGTAGTTAAATCTAGTAATTCTTCATTTGTTGTAGCAGATTTACCAGGATTAATAGAGGGTGCTTCCCTAGGTGGTGGTTTAGGAGATAGATTCTTAAAACACATAGAAAGAACTAGAATAATAGCTCATGTACTTGATATGGGAGCTTTTGAAGGAAGAAATCCTATAGATGATTATAATATTATAAATAATGAATTAAATAGTTTTAATGAAAAAATATTAGAAAAGCCTATGATTATAATTGCTAATAAAATGGATATAGAAGGCGCACAAGATAATTTAAAAGAATTTAAAAAGCAAGTTAAGAATATACCAATCTTTGAAGTTACAGCTTTAACTAAAGATGGATTAAATGAAGTTATTGAAAAACTATCAGATATGTTATCTAAGATTGAAAAGTTACCTTTATATGAAGAAGAAAAATTTGAAAGCCATGTTTTATATAAATTTAAAGTAGAAAAACCATTTACAATTAAAAGAGATAATAGTACTTGGGTAATCTCAGGGAAAGAAGTAGAAAAATTATTAAAAATGACTAAATTTAATACTGATGAAGCAGCTATAAGATTTGCTTATAAACTTAAAAAAATTGGTGTTGATAAAGAATTAGAAAAACTAGGAGCTACTGAAGGTGATACAGTTAGAATCCTAGATTATGAATTTGAATATAGAGATTAATTATTGAGTAAATCAATAATTTTTTTTATTAAAAAAACCTAGCTAATACTAGATTTAAAATAGTTAATTATAATAGAAACAATACTTATAATATACATAGGTAAAAATTGATAAGATATGTATAACAAACTATTTTTTAAAGCTTCAATACCATATGTTGGACTACCTAAATATTCAGTAAAACCATTAAATATAGAGTAAATTGAAAATAAAATAGCTAGGATAAAAGGGATAGATAAATAGTAAATTTTGATTGATTTTTTACTAATAATAGATTTAATTAATAGTAAAATCATTAATGATAATAAAGTAACTCTAAAAACTATTGCTTGAACTGTAAGTGAGTCTAAATTTCCCCAATTAGTTAACTCCAAAAATAAGTATGATAAGACTATTGAGATTAAAATTATAATAATATTAAACGATATTTTTTTAAACATAAATCCTCCTATTAATAAAATAATTATATCATATTTTTAAAATAATTATTTATATAAAATTAAGCTTAATTTTGAGTTTAATTATTGACAGTTATACTGAAAAAACTATATAATTAATATAGGAGATGATTACAATGAAATATCACTTTGTCGGTATTAAAGGTTCTGGCATGAGCGCACTTGCGCAAATACTTAAAGAGTTAGGATATGAAGTTCAAGGTAGTGATAAAGAACAATATTTTTTCACACAAGATAAACTAACAGAAAAAGGTATTGAATTTTTCTCATACGATGAAAAGAATATAGTAGATAATTTAATTATAGTTCAAGGTAATTCTATATTGGATACACATGAAGAAATTGTTAAAGCAAATGAATTAAATTTAAAAATATATACTTATCAAGATATGCTTAAAAAGTTAACTAAAATGTATAAAACTGTAACGATATCAGGGTGTCATGGTAAAACTACTACAACTTCAATGTTATCTCATGTTTTAAATGAAATTAAGGGTTGTAATTATCTAATTGGAGATGCAACAGGAAGTGCTGATAAGGAAAATGAGTATTTTATTTTAGAAGCTTGTGAGTATAAAAGACATTTTTTAAACTATGTTCCATATTATGCAATAATTACTAATATTGATTTTGATCATCCGGATTATTTCACTAATATTGATGATGTTATATCAGCTTATCAAGATTATGTTAAGTTAGCAGAAAAAATGGTTATTGCTTGCGGAGATGATCCGTATACTAGATTATTAGAAGCGAATGTTCCAATATTCTACTACGGTATTAATGAAGATAATGATATAGTAGCTAAAGAAGTTGAGTATACTGAAACTGGGACTAATTTTGATGTTTATGTAGAAGAAAATTATTACGGTCATTTTGAAGTTCCTTTATTTGGAAAACATATGTTACTTAATGCTTTAGCAGTAATTGGTGTATGTTATTATGAAAG
>CAYJEP010000005.1:22900-23392 GCA_964369555.1 uncultured Muribaculaceae bacterium
AATAGAAGCTAAAGAAGTATTAAAATATTTAAAAACATTTAAAGGGGCTAAACGAAGATATAGCGAAACAATTGTAGGTGATAATGTAGTAGTTGATGATTATGCTCACCACCCTACTGAAGTTAAAGCAACTATTAAAACAACTAAACAAAAATACCCAGATAAAAAAATAGTAGCTATATTCCAACCTCATACATTTTCAAGAACTAGTGAGTTTAAAGAAGATTTCATAGAAGTTTTCAACACTATTGATCACACTTATTTACTTGATATTCATCCATCAAGAGAAAAAGAGGAAGATTATCCATTAGTGACTAGTGAAATAATAGCTAAAAGTATAAATAATGGAGAATTATTAAAAAAAGAAGATATAAGCGAATTATTGAAATGGGATAATACGGTTTTATTATTTATGAGTCCTAATGATTTGTCAGATATTTTAAAAAACTATTTAAAAAATAAAGAATAGTTTTTTTTCTTGCTCATATATTT
>CAYJEP010000006.1:0-13288 GCA_964369555.1 uncultured Muribaculaceae bacterium
AACTCCACTTACTTTTTCTGGATCTAAACTTTCAATTAATTCTAAATATTCATCTGTAAAAACATTTTTGTGATATAACTGTTCTTCATATGAAATTTGTGGATTAATCATATTATCAGTCGGATATTCTCCATTAGCTTCTTTTTCTAATTGAATACTATTCATATTAGTAGGACTCAGTTCCATAGCCTGTTGTGAGATCATAATAGGCATTCCAGATAAAGTATTTTTTTCAAAATTATCAATTTGAATATCAAATCCATTTGATAAAGATAAAATTAAAGCTATACCTATAATACCAATTGATGAAGCTAGTGAAGTTAAGAATGTTCTTCCTTTTTTTGTTAACACATTAGTAAACGATAAAGAAAGTGCTGTTAAATAAGACATTTTAGATTTTTTAATCTTTAAATCATTTTTCTTATCATTTTTTAAGTAAGGATTACTATCACTTACTTTTTCTCCATCTTTAAATTCTACTATTCTATTAGCGTACTCTTTAGCTAGCTCAGGATTATGAGTAACCATAATAACTAATTTATCTTTAGCTATTTCTTTAATTAATTCCATAATTTGAACACTAGTTTCTGAATCTAAAGCACCTGTTGGTTCATCAGCTAAAATAATACTAGGATCATTTGCTAAAGCTCTTGCAATAGCAACCCTTTGCTTTTGTCCACCAGATAATTGATTAGGTTTTTTATGAACATGATCTTTTAATCCAACTCTTTCTAATACTTCTAAAGCTTTTTTCTTTCTAAGAGAAGCAGAAATCCCACTTAAAGTCATTCCCATTTCAACATTTGATAAAACAGAAATATGGGAAATTAAATTGTAACTTTGAAAAATAAATCCAACACAATTATTTCTATAACTATCCCAATCACTATCTTTAAATTTTTTAGTTGATTTATTACTAATAATTAAATCACCCTCATCATAACGATCTAATCCACCAACTATATTTAACATTGTTGTTTTACCTGAACCAGAAGGTCCTAAAATGGCAACAAACTCATTTTTTCTAAATGATAAATCAACACCTTTTAAAGCATGTTGAATAAAATCACCTGTTCTATAACTTTTTCTTATGTTTTTTAATTCTAACATTTTTCACCTTTTCTATTTTTTTTTACATTTTCTAGTATATGCTTTAATATCAATAATTAAAACTGTTGATATCAACCAACAGTTTAAGCAACTATGTTTTTAATCTCTTTTAATTTTTCTTCTAAAGAATTTATTTTATCACTTAAGGAGATGTTTTTCTCTTTTTCTAATTCATATAATTCTTTATAATTTTTATCATCAACTTCATTAATTTCATCAATTAAATCATCGATAATAATTGATTCTTGAACATTCTTATTTTCTTGTAAAAGATTAACTAAATTCCCTTGCAATGTGAATGCCCTACTATCTTTTAAAACTAAATTTTCTAAAACATTTTCATCTAAATCGATTATGTTTAATTCAATACCATCACGATTGTTTCTGATGATTTCTTTAATAATTTCTCTTATTAAATTCCATTCACCATCAATATCATCAACCATTGTTAAGTGATTAGAATTTTTTTTAGCTATATAAAGTTTAGTATAACCTGCAGCATCATTTTCATTCAATGAATATATTAAATAGTCATTATCATTATTTTTAAAATATCTAATTACTTCAACATCAATTAAATCATTATCAAAATTATAAATCTTTCTACTCATTTAATCATCCCCATCCTAATATAATTATAACATTTTTTTGATTATTTTACAAACTTTTACAAAAAAACAAGATTAAACTTCTTGCTTTTCTGATTTAACTTTTCTTTTAGCTTCTGTCATAAATGTTGTAATTGCAGTCTCTAATTCAGGTAAAGCTTTTTTATCTATATTTGATAATTCAACTAACTCTTTTACTGTATCAATTCTAATTTTGCCCCATATAATTCCCATAGCTATTTTAACGTCGTTATAAAGTTCTGGAGTTATTGTTACATATAAATATCCAAACAATAATCTTTTTTGAGCAATCATAATTCTTTTATTTGTAACAGCCACTACATATGTTGAAAACATATCAAGCGATGATGAATTTTTTTGGCATGCGAATACATATCTTAATTCTTCGCCTGGGTTAATAAACTTATCTATAATTTTAGAATGGCTTTTAATTCTCCAAGCAATTGTACCTGGAAACTTTCTTTTAAATTGAGCAGCCATTTGATGAGTTCTACTCATTAATAACACCTACTTCTTTAAAAAACTCTACATATTTTGCTTCTGTATTTAAGTTTTCTAAAACATCTACTAACTTTCCATTTTGCAAGATTAAAGTTACTGGTGTTCCCCATTCATTATCAAAATAATCTAGTGAATCAACTAATCTATCGAAATCTTCTTGTGTTTCAATATAAGAAGTATTTAAATAATTAATTTTTAATCCATATTCTTCATTTATATCATTTAAAATTGGTTTTGCTGTAACACAATATCCACAAGTACTTTGACCTATTACAACTACTTCCATTTCTTCACTATTTAATAATTGTTCATATTCATCAATATCAATATAATTTAAATTTAAAGTAGCTTCTTCTTTAATTATATTATATTCTTGTAATAATTCAAAAGTTTTATCATAATCAGTATAACCTTCTTGCTCAGTTACTACTTCACCATTAGAAACAATCATTAAATATGGTGTACCAATAGAAGTATGACCAGCTTTCCCGATTATTTCACCTACTGTTGATGCTGATAACTCTTCAGTATCTACTTTTAAATATTCAAAATCATATCTTTCTGCCATATCTATTAGTGATGGTTCCATCAATTCGCAATAAGCACATGATTCACGCCCAACATACACTAAATAGTTTTCCTCACCATTAAAATTACTTTCAAAAGTAGCTAAAAAATCTTTATCTTTACCACTTCCTAGTAGTAAAATCAACATAATACCTACTACTATAGCTATAATTACTATAGCTAATTTCTTATTTTCACTCATATTATCCTCCACAACAATTTTTGTATTTCTTTCCACTTCCGCAAGTACAAGTATCATTTCTACCTACTTTAGTAGTCTTTTTAACTGTTTTAGTTTTTTCTTTACCATCATTAGCTAATTTTTCTTTAGCAACTTCTTGTCTATCAGTATTTTGTCTAATCTCAGCTTTCGTTAAATAAATAACAGTTTCTTTTTCGATAGTATCTTCCATAAGATTAAACATTTCAAATCCTTCTTGTGTATAAGCTCTTAAAGGATTTTCTTGTGCGTATCTTCTTAATTGGATACCTTCTCTTAATAAAGACATCGAGTTAATGTGATTCATCCAATGAGTATCAATAACTCTTAAATAAATTGCCTTTTCAAAATCTTGAATAATTTCTTTAGGTAAACTTTCTGTTTTATTTTCATATTGATTAATTAAATTTACATATAAAACGTTAACTAGTTCATCATTTGATAAATCACTTATTTCATCAATATTAATATTTTTAACAAGTAATTGTGTATTCATATATTCTAAGATTTCATTTTTAGATTTTCCATCAATTACATTTTTCTCACCAATATGAGAATAAACAAAGTTATGCACAAATCTTTTAAATATTTCTAAAATAGTATCATGAATAGATTCATTATCTAAAATTTCGTTTCTTTTTTCATATATGATTTCTCTTTGTTCATTAACAACATTGTCATAATCTAGTAAATTTTTTCTATTATCAAAGTTATTTCCTTCAACTCTTTTTTGAGCTGTTTCACTAGTATTTGTTAATATTTTTAAACTAATTGGTTGATCATCAGATAATCCAACTCTTTGTAACATTCCTTTAGCTCTATCAGTTCCAAAGCGAACCATTAAATCATCATCAAATGAAACATAGAATCTTGAATACCCAACATCTCCTTGACGACCAGAACGACCTCTTAATTGATTATCAATTCTTCTTGATTCATGTCTTTCAGTTCCAATAACACATAAACCGCCTAATTCTTTAACACCTTCACCAAGTTTAATATCTGTACCACGACCTGCCATATTAGTAGCTATAGTAACAGCACCTTTTAACCCAGCATTAGCTATGATTTCAGCTTCACGTTCATTATTTTTAGCGTTTAATACCTCATGTTTAATACCATTCTTTTTAAGTAATTGAGATAATAATTCACTTGTTTCAACTGCAACAGTTCCTATTAATATTGGTTGCCCAGTTTTGTTTCTAGTTTTAATTTCTTCAACTAAAGCTTTATATTTACCTTTCATACTTGGAAATACAATATCTTCAGCATCAATTCTAGAAATAGGTTTATTAGTAGGAATAACTATAACATACATATTATAAATATCTCTAAATTCTTCTTCTTCTGTTTTAGCAGTACCAGTCATCCCAGATAACTTATCATACATTCTAAATAAATTTTGGAAAGTAATAGTAGCTAAAGTTTTAGTTTCTTGATTTATTTTAACATTTTCTTTTGCTTCAATCGCTTGGTGTAGACCTTCAGAAAACGCACGTCCTGCCATTAATCTTCCAGTAAATTGATCTACGATAACAATTTTCCCGTCTTGAACTACATAATCAAAATCTTTTTTCATTCCATAGTTAGCTTTTAATGATTGATTGATTCTGTGAACTAATGAAGTATGTTTAATATCATATAAGTTATCAATACCAAAAGCTTTTTCAGCTTTTAATACACCTTCTTCATCAAGAGTTACACCCTTAGTTTGTTCATCATATATATAACCTTTATTTTCTTTTAAAGTTTTAGTAAAAGAATCTGCTTGGTTATAGATTGATGTAGTTATAACTGAACCACCTGAAATAATTAATGGTGTTCTAGCTTCGTCAATTAAAACCGAATCAACTTCATCTATGATTGCAAAGTTAAGTTTTCTTTGAACTCTATTTTCTTTTTTAACCACCATGTTATCTCTTAAATAATCAAACCCTATTTCATTATTTGTTGAGTATAATATATCACAGTTATATTGTTCTTGTTTTTCTTTTGAAGTTAACTGTCTAGCATTAACTCCAACAGTTAAACCTAAAAATCTATAAATTTCACCCATCCATTCCGCATCACGAGTAGCTAGGTATTCATTTACAGTAATTATATGTACCCCTTTACCTGTTAGTGCGTTAGCGTATGCAGGCAAAGTAGAAGTTAAAGTTTTACCTTCCCCAGTTTTCATTTCCGCTATATTCCCATAGTGTATAGCTAAACCACCAAGTATTTGTACGTAATAAGCTTTTTCCCCAATTACCCTATAAGCAGCTTCTCTAACTACTGCAAAAGCTTCAACTAAAATATCTTCTAAGTCTTCAGTTTCTAATCTTTTTCTAAGTTCTTTAGTTTTATCTTTTAATTTTTTATCAGATAATTTAGTCATTTCCTCATCTAATAACATAATTTGATCTGCTATATGTTCAAATTTTTTCAACTCTTTATATTCATGGTTGAAAAGCTTTTTTAAAAATTTCATTATCTCACCTTCCATATTTGTTCTTAATAATTATATCAAATAAAGTTTGAAAATAATATTGTTTTTAATGAAAACTAGGTGAATTTATTAAAAAAAATAGGAAAATTCCTATTTTGTTTCAATAATTCCATAATCATTATCATTTCTTTTATAAACAACTGCCACTTGATTCTCCATATTTTTAAAGACAAAGAAATCATGACCTAATAAATTCATTTGTAAAATAGCTTCATCTTCACTCATGGGTTTAGTGTCAATTTCTTTTCTTTTTACAACTTTTCCTTTTTCAGTTTCTGTTTTTTCTACTTTAAAGTCTAGATTAAAATCAGGCATATCTTTAATTCTTTTTTTAATTCTAGCTTTATTTTTTCTTATTTGTCTTTCCAGTTTTTCACTTACTAAATCAATAGCTGCATATAAATCATTGTGAGTATCTTCTGCTCTTAAAATTACTTTTTTAATTGGAATTGTGACTTCAATTGTTTGGTCAATTCCTTTAACTTTAGTTAAAACATAAGCTGTTATTTCATTTGGGTTTTCTAAGTATTTATCTAATTTACCAATTTTATTTTCGATATACTCCTTAATAGAATTAGTTAATTTAGACTTATTACTATGAATTTGAAATTTCATTATATCACCTTCCTATAATAATTATATCATATTTTACTAATTAATTTTGTTAATTTTTTGTGAAAAGTTTCAGTACAATTCCCATACCTAATAATAAAGAGATTAATACAAATATAATATCAACAACTGGTATTATTAATAATAGTTTTATAATTGAAATACCAATTAATCCAGTTATTAAAACATTATTTTCTCTTTTGAATATTTTATTAAATAATAACCCTGTTAAATACCCTGAAAACATAGTTGTTAAGAATAGCGCGCCTACATATAATCCTAATAAAATAAACCCTAGTTCGATTCCAAATACAAAAGTTAATAAAAGTAGTATAACAATTGGTACTGCTATTAAAGTTAAAGCTCCCATACCAACTGTTGAAAAGATATTAACAAATGATAAGTCTTCAAATTTTTTATTTATTTTTTTAAATATACTAGGAACAAGTAAGGCTATCCCTAAAAAAGTAAATAAACTTATCGCATAACTGTATACAAAGTCAATTACTTGGTCATAAAAACTTTTTTCTTGGAATAAACTGTCTGTTTTTACTGTTTCTAAAATTGTAGCTGAATCGGCGATAGTTATTTCTGCATCTTCATTATAAGTTAACTTACTTATATTAACATTTTCAGAAATAGTTATTTTACTAGCTATTATTTTAACTTCACCATTAATTATAGTTGAGTTAATGGTAACTTCACTAGCAGCTACATAAATATCTCTTCCATAAGTACCGTCTAAAGTAACTATATTACCAACTACATTTAAATCTCTTCCAATATTAAAATCTTTAGTAAATTCGATAGTATTCCCTGCTATAAATGCATCATTTAAAACATTATTAGAATAAGTAGCTACATTAGCTAAACTAATTGTATAATCATTATCCCCATATAAAGTTAAATCATTAGCCATACCTACTAAGATTCCTTCAACGTTACTACTGCTTTCTACTTTATTACCAGCATAATAACTGCTTCCATTTACTTCATTTGATACATTAACATCAACATTCATGTTAACATCAAAGTTATCAACACTAGCGCCATTTACGGTTAATGGCATAAGTAAACATATTAAAAATATTATTTTTTTCATTTAAATCCTCCTATAATTATAGTATCATAATTTAATTTGTTAGTAAAGAACTCATTTTTTTAGTTTCAACCTTTTTTTGAAACAGCTTCAAATAATTTAACACCCTTATAAAGATTGTTAAAATCTTTTCTTCTTAAAAATATTTTTTTATTTGTAACAGAAACTGTTGATAATTTATAAATATCTAACTTTTTAATTTCTTTCATTATTCACCTCTTAAAATATTATATCACTTGTCATAATAAATTAGCATTGAAAAAAATTATATTTTTATGTATAATGTTACAAGGGTGATTATTATGTTTTTAGTTCATAAAGAATATACAAACAACAAATCTATATTTAGTTCAGTTTTATTTTTACTACTGGGAATTATTTTATTTACAAATCCAGAAGGTGTTGTTGATTTTATTTCTTATTTATTAGGTGGGATTATAATTGTTATAGGGATTTCTAATATTTTAAGTTATTTAAAAACAAAGAGAAAATTAAATATTGAAAATAATTTAACACTTTATTTTGGAGTTACTTTAATAATTGTTGGTATAACAACTTTCTTTTTAGCTAGTTTAATTGAAACTGTAATTAGATTAATAATTGGTTCATACATTATTTATACTGGAATTATGAGATTAATTGAATCTTTAAAAAATAAAAACCATTTTACCACATTCTTAATTACTTTAATAGTGTCTATTTTAATGATTCTAGCTGGAATTTACATATTATTTTCTGTTAATTTAATTTATAAATGGTTAGGTATTTTAATTGTTGTATACGCTATTTTGGATATAACTGGATTTATAACTACAAACTATAAACGTGATTAAATTCATGTTTTTTTATACTCCTCCTATGATACCTTTTTTTCTTAATAAATATTTTCTTAAAAAATCAATTGGAATAACTGTTATACCGAGTAAAATCATTATATTAAATTGAAATAAATTTAATCCATATGTTCTAAATAAATCTCCACCAAAATATAAAAGAACTATTTGTATAATAACAATAAAGCTGATTATAAAAATAAAGGCTTTATTTTTTTTTAGATTAGAACATAGATTTAATCTATGAGTTCTAGCATTAAAACTATTAAAAATTCCCATAAAAATAAATAGACCAAAGAATGCAGTTAATATGTGTTGTTCATTATTTAAATATAAATTATTTATAAATGGTGATTTTAAAAATAAAATACAAACTATAATAGAGTATATTCCTGTAAAAAATATTTCATGAAACATATATTTATTAATTATTGGTTCATTTCTTTTTTTAGGTGTTTCTTCCATATATTCTTTTAAAGGTGGCTCGAAAGCAAAGGCAATAGCTGCAAAAGTATCCATAACCATATTTATCCAAAGCATTTGAATAACTGTTACAGGCGTTTCTATTCCTATAAAAGGACCTATTATTGATAATACAACTGCACATAAATTAACTGTCAGTTGAAAAATAATAAATTTTCTGATACTTTTAAAAACAGTTCTCCCATATAAAATTGCATTAACAATAGAATTAAAATTATTATCTAGTATTACAACTTCACTTGCTTCTTTAGCAACTTCAGTTCCACTACCAAAAGCAAATCCTATATCAGCTTTTTTTAATGCGGGAGCATCATTAACTCCATCTCCTGTCATCCCTACAACCAAATCTTTTTCTTGACATATTCTTACCAATCTACTTTTATCTTGCGGAATTGCTCTTGCTACTACTTTTAATTTTGGTAGTATTTCTTTTAATTTTTCATCTGATAATTGATTTAACTCTTCACTTGTTAGACATAACTCATTATCTTGTAATAATCCTACCTCTTTTGCAATAGATATAGCAGTATTTTTATTATCACCTGTTACCATAACTGTTTGTATTCCAGCACTTTTAACTAGATTTATAGCTTCTTTAGCTTCTTTTCTAACAGGATCTTTAATTTCTAATAAACCTACTAAAATCAAATTATTTAAGTTGTCATAATCAGTAGTAGCCAAAGCTATAACTCTACTACCATTTTTAGAAATAGTTTCTACATGCTTTAATATTTGGTTTTTATTTTTTAAATATCTCACACTACCAGAATTATCAATATATAAATCACATTTTTTAATAATGATTTCAAATGCACCTTTTATAAAAGTTTTACTTTTATTATTTATTTTAATTGTAACTTTAGAATATTTATTTTTACTATCAAATGGTACTTTATTTAGTATTTGATATTCATTATTTTTATTCACATATTTTAAAATAGCTCTATCTGTAGTATTCCCGCCAATAATCTTTTTATCTACTATTTTTGATGAATTATTAGCAACTAATGAAGGTAATAATAATGTTTTAAGTTCATTTGGAATGTCTTCATAACTCTTATAATTTTTTAATTCTCCACTAATATAGTTAACTACTTCTAAATTTCCAGTTGTAAGGGTTCCAGTTTTATCACTAAATAAAATATTCAAACTACCTGCAGTTTCAATACCATTTAATTTTCTGATTAAAACATTACCTTTAAGCATCTTTTTCATATTAGATGATAATACTAAAGTAACCATCAACGGCAAACCTTCTGTTTGTATCATCAAGGGATGATGTACAATAAACTATCAAAAAATAACGATTTTAATCGTTATTTTAGTGTAAAACTCGACTTTAACATCGTTTATTTGTACCTTTTTAGTTATTTAAGTTATCAATAATTTCTGCACTATTTGAAGTGAACACGTTATAGTTACTTAAACCAATTAGAGGTTGCATCTCTTCAAAATCATGAAAATCAGACCCCGTAGTAACAAATAAATTTAATTCTTTTGCAATCTCGTTCCACTTTTCTGTTTGGTCAATTACTTCTCCCTTTAGATTGATGTAAATATAATTCGCTTCTATTCCATCAGATTCCATATTAATTATCATGTCTTTTAGTTCATCAAAACTAATTTTATCTTTTGAGTTATATACAACTGGGTGTGCAATTACTACTTTTCCTCCTGCTTCCTTTATTAATTTCGAAGCTTCTTTAGGCGTTAAACTTTTCTTCTCTACGAAAGCTGGACAACCTGGATTCAACATTGTTTCAATAAATTCTCCCATGCTAGGAACATAGCTATATTTTTTAATAAAAAATTGTTCATTTAATTTATTTGTAACAATATCTACAGCAATATCTTTTTTGGTCACCACATCTAATTTACTTAATTTTTCTATATTAACAATTATATTAAATTCTTTTAACTTTTCCGCCACATCTTCTAAATACACTAAACGTGAGTTTCTTATTTTTGATAATTCTTTTAATAATCTTTCATTTTTTAAATCAACATTATAACCTAATACATGAATGCTAACTTTTCCATATCTACTTGATATTTCCACTCCAGGAATAATGTTTACGTTTCTTTTGTTTGCATAATTAAAAAATTCATCAGTATAAACAGCTATATTATCATGATCAGTTATACTTAAAACTGATACATTATTTTTTAATGCTTCATCAATGATTTCAGCCCCAGATAATAAGCCATCTGATATATTACTATGAATATGTAAATCTATAATTTTTTCCATTTAATCATTTTCCTTTCAAATGAATTTTGCAATTCTTCATTTTCATATCTACGTTTGTGTGCATCACCACATGAGCAAATAAGTAATTTATATAATTCGTCATAATCAAAATTTTCAGTTGTAGTTTTACGCGATGTTTTTAATAAATGTTCTATTAGCTTACTACTTTCGAATAAAGTGAAACTTGAAAGATAATCAAATATAAAATTATACGCTACATCATCTTTTTGCCAAATTTTCCTATATGATAACGGATGTATCGGTAGATATGGTACTTTTTGTTCTTCAAATGAACTTATTAATTTTTCATTTACCATAATTAATAGGTCTTCAATCGTCTTTTCACTTATAATATGTACGTCTAATGGTAAATAAACTGTAGGCATCACATCGTGGCTTAAATCGCTTGCAATAATACGAACATCTCTAATTGTAGCTAACGGATCAATATCAGATGTCCTCATATTTTCTTTGTGAAATAACTCTGTTAATTGTTTAGCAACACTTTCTATATCATAATCATCACACAAAATCCACATGTCTAAATCAGGTAATCTGTTTATAACTTTTCTTGGTTTTAACTCATCATTCATATTTGGACAAGGTTTGCATATTTGCTTTAAATCGGGCATTGATTCATAGTTCATTTTCAAGCATTCTGAACAATTCCAGACTTTATGTTCTATTCCCATACTATGACTAATCAATTCCTCATTGTATCTTATCTGTTCTTTAATAATAGGTAAATTCCCATTGAAATTTTTATCTAAAATATCAAAAGGATACCCTGTAGCAAACGAACCTTTAAATCCATTTGTTTTTTTAAAAATTTCATTAATTTTATTTACATTAATCTTCAAATACTCTTTTTTTAATCCCGTATTAGTATTTTCATATAAAGTTGATGCATTAGCGGATTCATTCACAATACTTTTTATAAATCTTTTCATAGTTAACCTCCATTTTACTGATTATTATAACATATTTTTTTTCAATGTAAATATTTTTATTTAATTTAGATGGTTAAAACTGTAATATATATCAATTTTTTTATCCTGATGTACGTATATCTTATCAATCAATTTCAAGACCATTTCTCTAGTTACTGTTTTCAATGATATAAAATCCTCTAAAAACTTGTTTAAATCGAACTCTTTTTTTGAACTCTTATGATGATTGTATAATAAAGCCTCTATTTCATCTATTTCTAGCTTTAACTTTTTTTGGTCTTCATTAAGTTTTGTATAAACTCTTTCATACATATCATCAGTTACCTTGCCTTCAAGCTTGTCCAAATACATTTTGTCTAACTTATTAACTGAGCTTTCATACTTAAACTTAACACTCTCTAATCTTGTCTTATAGACTGTTTTGGTATTTTGTATTTTAACTTTAGAAGCTACGCTATCAAGCTCTATTTTGTTTAAATAGTTTAAAATAACCTCTCTTACTTGTGTAAGTACTACTTCTTCAAACTTATCGTAATTAAAGGCATGTGGAGTACAAACTTTATGCTTTGAGTGTTTTCTATAATAATTACAAGTCATATAAGTACGATAACTATCTACCTTTCTTGGATTACTTATAGTAATTGAATGCCCGCACTCATAACACTTTAGAAGTCCATCAAGCAATCTAATATTTTTCTTGTCGTTTCTTCTTTGTGTTTTCGGAAGTAACTCTTGTATCTTTTTAAAATCACTTTTACTCACTAATGCTTCATGAGTATCTTCAACTATTACCCATTGTGATTCTGGAACATTTACTATTTTTTTAACTTTATAGTTTAGTTTTTGTCTTCTATTTTGAACCATATCACCAGTATATAACCTGTTAGTTAAAATACCTTTAATTGTTTTAATTGCCCACAAACCTAATTTTGAATCTGTTGCATTAGCTGTTCTATAATCTATTCCATTCTTTAACATTGCTCTTGTTGGATATTTATTGTCAATCAAATAGTTTTTAATTTTGTTCATCGAATATCCGTTTACTGCTAACTCAAATATTTTCCTTACAATATAATCTTCTTGTTCATTCACAACTAACTTGTTCTTATTTTCTCTATCTTGTATATATCCCATAGGAGGACATCCACCTACCCACTTACCTTCTTTTTGTTTAGAACGAAGTGCAGCTCTTATTTTTTTAGAATTGTCTTTAGAATACATATCATTAAACACAGCTTTTATCGGTAACATATCATTGTTTGATGAATCTATTGCTGTATCAAACCCATCAGCAAGAGCAATACACCTTACACCTTTACTAGGAAAATACTTTTCATAATAATGCCCTACTTCTATATAATCTCTTCCTAATCTCGATGAATCTTTGGTAATAACCATATCGATTAAACCTTTTTCAATATTTTCAATCATTCTTTTAAATCCTGGTCTATCAAAATTAGTTCCCGTATACCCATCATCAATGTATATATCTTGAATATTATGGCCTGAATTCTCAACTGCATTAACTAGCATACTTCTTTGATT
>CAYJEP010000006.1:13298-19456 GCA_964369555.1 uncultured Muribaculaceae bacterium
TAGTTACACTTTCACTCTCACCCATATTAGCATCTTCTTTTGATAATCTAATATAGATTGCTGCATTATATATTCTATCATTGATTTTTGTTATGATATTCATAGGTCCAAACCCTTCCTTAACTCATAACTAACTCTTGTTCGTATAAGTTCTTTAATTGACTAACACACACTTCATTTAATATCTCTTGCATAGTTACTTCAGTCTCTTTGAAATAAACATTAATAACAAATTCGTTCATTCTTTCACCTCTGTTAATACTATGATCTATTATATTATTTAGACTATTCATAGTTCGACAATCTCCTTTCTTTTTTTCTACCTTCTAATCTACATCTAACACATGCTATTCCTTATTACAACAGTGTCCCATATTAGTTGTAACACGATTGCTCATAAAACTATGAGCAACACTGTCTTTAATAATTGTTCTCACAAACTTATAAATCCTCCTGAAAAAATGATTACCATTGTATATTCTTAAAACTCTGAAAGTTTTAACTCTTAAACGTCTTCTACAGCATGAACATATCTTATATGTATTTTCCCACATTTTATAAATAGGTTATGTATTAAATTCACTATTACAATTAGTACATCTACACCTTCGCTTTTAATATCTGATTACAAAATTTTTTTATAATTTTTAAAATATTCAATAGCCCATGAATACTCATCTTATCTTCTACAAACGAAACATTATTATCCTTAACTTCTTCTGCTTTACCAGTTATATAAGTAAACATCACGTTTAAATCTTTATTTTTTTCAAATAATAATCATTCATACCAGTTGTATCAAACAATACCTTTACTATAGGTTTTAAGTGTATATTCTTATCTTTATCTTTTAAGTATAGTTTCTTGATTTGTTGTAGTTAGAGCAACAACTACAATCAAACCAAAAAAATAAGAAATAAAAAATCACATAATGTGATTTTTTTAATTGCTACTCATTTTTTTAGTTAACTTCAACAACCTTTCTTTAAATTGATTTGCATACTCTATCATTTTTAGACTCGAGTAATAATCAACAGCACTCTCACATATGGAAATCGCTTTTTGCATGTATCCACTTTTTTCATAAATAATTGCTAATCTTTCAAACGCTGGAATTCTACCTTCGAAATTCCCAATCTTATTCAATTCGCTTTGCAATCTAACACCATTGTAGTATTCTGGGAATTGTAATAATGAGGCCTTTCCTCTTTCAAAATGACTCTCTTGAATTTGAGACAACATATTTAAATCTTCTTCACAGTATGCAATACATTGTTTCAAATACGCCTCATCAAGTTTTCTATATTTATAATAAAAATTTTGAAGTTCAATCAAAGTGAAATGTTTATCTAAATCATCAATAGCATTATTATATTTATCTAGTAACTCACCTTCTACCTTACTGTCAAAAGATAAAATAACTTTATTTGTTTTTGAAGCTGACTCTACTTTAGGAACAGTCTCTGTTTTTCTAAGTATTGCTAATTTTTTCTTTACTTCTTCATGAGTAGATTCAAGCAATTCGTAGACAACCTTTTTAAGTTTTATATTGCTTGAAATCATCGGAATTTGAATCTTTTGTTCCCGAATTGATAAATTAGCAAAAGGTGAAATTTCTTCAACTTGCATAAACTTAAAATCATCTTTCACAAAGTATGAACCTATCAGTATTTGCTCTTCCCCATTTTTCTCTTTCATGACATCTGTCAGAGTTTCTTTAAACAAACTAGGATAGTTCTTTATGTAATTAGTATTCTTAAATAGAAACGTTTTACTTAAACGCATTAAATCACCAGGGTATAACGGCTTATCAAAAGAATATTTACAAAGCAGATAAAGCTCACTTGAGAAATTTAACTCAAATTCTTTGTCTAGCGAATCAAAAAATTTAAAAGCCATATCCGCCCTTTGTTTAAGGATGCAAGAAATTATTAATGCACAAGCTGAATAATTTTGAAACGACGAGTTTGAATGAACATCTCTCAACTTTAAAATCACATTAAAAGCATCATCAAAACTTCCATTAAACAAATGCCTTTCTAATCCATAGTACAAAATGAACACATACCCAATATTGTATTCTGGATTATAAGGATTTGATAAAAATTTCCAATATACTCCTCTTTGATCGTCACTTATACTTAAATAAGTAGGGAAATAAGAAGGAGGTTCAATTTCTGATATATCTTCAATCTTGGCAATAGGTACCTTTGTAGAAATTAAACTAGGCTCTATTGCAGAAAAAAGAGGCATCCACAGACGTACTCCTTTAACATTAATAAAGTTGTTTTCAGTTTTAGGGTCATAGTTTTTCTTAACTCCATCAGCCATCCATAACAATTCTTTGATATCATCATGAACAACCAGCGAATTAAACTCCGTATCAACATCTTTATTAACTGATTCAATTTGGTTACCGTTAACTACGTTTAAATATATTACTTAAAAAATTCAAATTCATCACCACTTTCAACTATTTCAATTATATCACAAAGAGGAAAAATATAGTAAATACTTTTCATGAACAATTTCAGACCATTTTAAACAAAAGTGTGAAACAAAAAAAGAGTTCAAGACAGACTATAACCTTGAACTCTTTTAACAAACATAAACAAAAAGGAAATAAAATTTAAAAAATATGGTATAAAAAAATTAACAAAAATCTTTTATTTTTCAATAGTTTATCATACATCCTCCCTGTCGTCTACAACCATCTGGTACTGCTACTACTATGATTGTTACACACAAAGTTAATGCATATAAAATATTTTCAAACATAAAATCTAAATCTGTTAAACTATTTACTATTAAATCTATATCAAAATTATTTTTTATTACTAAAATAGAAAACATATAAGATATAAAGACCAAAAAAGCCCCAATATAACCTATTTTACTTATTAATTTTGCCAAGTTTCTAAGTCTTAATTTTAATGGACTTTCTGGCTGCTTTTCATGGAGTTCTTTAGATATACTCCCATAAAATGTATCTATTCCTACTTTGGTTACTAACATTACTGCTTCGTTTGATACAACTGTTGTTCCTTTTAAAATATTATTTTTTATAATATCTTTATAAATTTCTTTACTTTCTCCAGTAATAGATGATTCATCTACTCCTAATTCACCTTCAATTATTATCCCATCTGCTGGTACTTTATCTCCAGTTTCCAAAATAACTAAATCATTTACAACTACATCTTCAATGTTTATTTCTAATATTTTATTATTTCTTTTTACTTTAACTTTAATTTTACTAGATTCAGCTTGTAGTTTTTCAAAGGCTTTTTCTGAACCATACTCACTTAAAGTTGAAATGAATGAAGCTAAAAATATAGCTAACGCTATTCCAATAGTTTCAAACCAATCAAAGTTTTTAAATAATACCAATGTTTTTATTCCAAGAGCTATTAATAAGATCCTAATAATAGGGTCTCCAAGTGAAGCTATATATTCTTGTAAAAAGCTATGTTTATTTTTAATATTTATTTCATTTTTCCCATGTTTTATTCTTGATTCTAATACTTCTTCTTCTGTTAATCCTCTCATAATATTCCTCCTATTTAAAAATATTAATAGTCTTAAATATTAAGAAGTTATTTTAATCGACAAAAAAAGTAGAAATTAATCTACATTATTTTTGAAAGATTTCAACTTTTATTTTTATTACTGATGATTGGTATTCAACTCTTGGATCAGTACCTGTAACAACTACCGAAACTTCATGAATTCCTACACCTAAACCTTTTAAATCAACATAGGCTGTTATATCACTAGCTGCAACTGATTCTACAACAGATGTTTCTCCTTTTAATTTAACAGTTACACTGTCAACATCTACTGGAGTTACTCCATAAGAGCTTCCTAAATTAATTTGTGTGATTCCTATATCAGCAATATCTTTATTAGTTATGTCACTACTAAGTTCAACACCAACAGTTACATTAGTTATACTCATAGTTTTAACACCTGTAGGTTTTTCTAATTGTACTTTAAATTCAGCACTCTCAGTTAAACCTTCAACATTAACTACAACAGGAATATAATCTATACCAGCTAACTCTTCACTTGTACCATATAAAGTTACAGTAACATTACTACTTGAATTAAGTGTTAATCTACTAATTCCCATATTATAAGCTACATTTCCTTCTGGAACTACTTGTAAAGGAACTTCTTTACTTGGAGAATCAATTAATACTTCAACATCCATTTTAGCTGGACTGATTTCTACATCAACTACATTACCCGCTTGGTCATAAGCTTTTAAAGTAGTAGATACAACAATTTTTTCTCCTAATTCATAGTCAGGTAAATTATTTATATCAAGTAACGCTTTTACAGTTGCTACTTGTTCTACTTTATCAGAAGAACCTTTAATAACTGCTGAATCATCTGTAATTTTAACTTCATCTATAATATATCTTTCATCTAAAGCATCTTGATTTAGAATATCAACCGATACTGTTTTGTTTGCAGATATTTTTTCATAAATAAATACTGTAGCAACCGATGGATTAACACTATATGAAATTGATTCATCATATTTATCATAGCTTAAAGCTACTTCATGTTTACCAGGTTTTAATCCCCATAAATCAATTGTAACAGAATTTTCTGGTGATTGTGAAGCTATATATAAATCTACTTTATCCCCAATTAGTGTGATATCAACACTTTCTGGTATTCCTTCTACAACATAATTATCTTGATCATATAAAGCTATTACATCTTGACCGGTTAATACTTCAGCCGAACTAGATGAATATGTTAAAATGCTCATATCAATAATAATAAATACTATAACTGCTAAAGCTAATGAAACAAATAACAATGTATTTGTTCTAGATAACCAGTTTTCAAATTGTTTACCAGGTTTATCAAATCTTTTATTAATAAAAAATATGATTTTACTGATTGGTACAACTATAAATTTATTAATTACTTTGAAGAAAAAATTACCGATATTCTTAATCGTTTTCAAGAACTTCTTCATTTTTTTCCTCCTCTACATTTACTTCTCTTTTCGGACGCAACTCTTCTAATAATTTTAATTTAAATTCGTCTAAACTTAAATTATAGAATAATTCTCCTTCAATTGCTAATGATATTCTTCCTGTTTCTTCAGAAACTATAATAGCAATACAATCTGTTATTTCAGATATACCTAAAGCAGCTCTATGTCTAGTTCCTAATCTTTTACTTATTTTTGAACTATCACTAACTGGAAATACTGCTCCTGCACTAGTGATTTTATCTCCCTGAACTATTACCCCACCATCGTGTAATGGGCTATTAGGGAAGAATACTGAAATCAATAAATCTGAAGATATATCGGCATATATTTTTTTTGACTTTTCGATATAATCATTTAAACTTGAATCTCTTTCAATTATAATTAACCCACCGATTAAGTTTTTCTTTAAATAAATAACTGCGTTACTAATTTCATAAACAACTTTTTCTCTTTCATCAACAGTTAAAGTTTTATGTCTTCCAAGTAATTGACTTCTACCTAATTGTTCTAAAACAGATCTAATTTCAGGTTGGAATATGATTATAATAGCAAGTGGTCCCCACTCAATTATTATATCAAGTAAAAACCCAATTGTTACCAGTGATAAAATTTCACTTAAAATTTTTAATAAAATTATTATCAGGATTCCTTTAAATAACAAGACCATCCTAACATTTTTTCTTAAACTCTTTAAAATTATATATAAAATTAACCAAACAATTAATACATCGATTAATTTTATTGCTAAGTCTACTAAACTATCAAATGTCATTGTTCACCTCCAAAAAAGTTGATATTGCTACCAACCTAACAACTTTGATATTTGCGGTAAGAAGAATATAAATAAACCGATTATTATTGCAATTATAATTACAAGTATTATTATACTTTTACTATCTTCTTTTTCCTCTTCTTTTATTTCTGAAACCGGAGCTTCGAAAGGGCTATATTTATTAGTATGCGCTAAAGCTTCTTCCATTGCATCTTGTTTGTTTAAAGTAGTCATATCAGCGGTGTTTTCTAAATTCGGTTGTGGTTGAACTACTTGTTGCGTTGGTTGAACCGGTTGTGGTTGAACTACTTGTTGTGTTGGTTGAACCGGTTGTGGTTGAACTACTTGTTGTGCTGGTTGAACCGGTTG
>CAYJEP010000006.1:19556-22248 GCA_964369555.1 uncultured Muribaculaceae bacterium
TGGTTGAACCGGTTGCGGTTGAACTACTTGTTGTGCTGGTTGAACCGGTTGTTGTATATTCACTGGTTGTGTATTATTTGGTTGAGCTACATTAGGTTGCCCGTTGGGTACATTTCCAGTTGGTATTTGATTATTCATAAAAACCTCCTTTTATTATAAATATAATTATATCAAAAAATTCAATTTTTTTAAAGTGTTTTTTGTGACATATTTATGAACTCTTGTTCATTAATTATTTTAATTCCTAGTTTTAATGCTTCTTCATGTTTACTGCCTGGATTAGTTCCGAGTAATAAATAATCTGTTTTTTTACTAACACTTCCTGTTACTGTTCCTCCTAAGGATTCAATAATTTTTTTTGCTTCTGTTCTACTTAACTCTTCTAATGTTCCAGTCAAAACAAATATTTTATCCTCAAATAATAAATCGTGCTTCAACTCTGATACGAATGTCATGTTTAAGTTATATTCTTTTAATTTTTCAATCAATTCATAATTATCAAACTCTGCAATAGAATTAGCTATTTGCGGTCCGATATCTTTGATTTTAATTAACTCTTCATAAGGTGTATTAAATAAACTATCTATATTTAGAAATGTACTAGCAAGTAATTTAGCCGTTTTAGCTCCGACATGTCTAAGTCCCATTCCAAATAATAATTTATCCATTTGATTATTTTTACTATTTTCTATGTTGTCTAAGATATTATTAATTCTCTTATTTCCAAATCCTTCTAACTCCATCAATTCATCTTTATATTTATAAAGTGTGTAAATATCTTCAATATTTTTTAAATATCCTAGGTTATAAAATTCTTCAACAATTCGTTCGCCTAAACCCTCAATATTCATCGCATCACGGCTAACAAAATGAATTAATTTTTCAATATTAACTTTATCACAATCATTATTCATGCAGTAGTAGTTTGAATCTGTTTTTTCTAATTCTGAGTTACATATAGGACATTTAGTAATCATTTTGAAAGATAATTCATTTCCTGTTCTTCTTTTTTCATTTACACTAACAACTTCTGGAATAACATCTCCTGCTTTTCTAATAGAAACAATATCTCCAATTTTAATATCTTTATTTATTACATATTCTTCATTGTGAAGGGTTGCTTTAGATATCACTGATCCCATTAATCTAACTGGTTCTAGTAAGGCATTTGGTGTGATTTGACCAGTTCTTCCTATTGTGAAAAATATATCCTTTACTTTTGTAAATACTTCTTTTGCAGGAAATTTATATGCTGTTGCCCATTTAGGATATTTAGATGTAAAACCTAGTTCTTCTTGTAGTTTAAAATCATTAATTTTTAAAACAATTCCATCAATTTCATATGGAAAAGAATCTCTATTTTCAGTTAAAAACTTTATATATTCTAAAGTTTCTTTTTTATTTATACAAAGTTTATTATTACTATTAATTTTGAATCCTAAGCTAGAAATAAAATTTAAAGCTTCTTCATGAGTTTTTAAATTATATAGTTTATAATTTGGCACTTGATATAAAATACAATCTAATCCTCTTTCTAAAGCTATTTTACTGTTTAATTGTCTAACTGAACCAGCAGCTGCATTTCTAGGATTAGCTAACAACTCTTCATTGTTTAACTTTCTAAGTTCATTTAATTTAATAAATGATTCTTTACTCATAAAAATTTCACCGCGAACTTCAATATTGATTTTTTCTTTTAAAACCATTGGTAGCGATTTAATAGTTTTTACATTATGAGTAATATCTTCCCCTATAATACCATCACCTCTAGTTGCAGCTTTTTTGAATTCACCATTTTCATATAAAATAGATACAGAAATACCATCTACTTTAGGTTCACATAGTAATTCAACATTACACTCTTTATTACTTTTATTAAAGAAATTTATTACTTCTTCCTCATTAAATACATTACTTAAAGATAACATCGGTATATTGTGTGTAATTTTTTTAAACTCGCTTATAACTTCTGTTCCAACTTTTTTAGTAGGAGAGTTATCTTTAATATATTCAGGATATTTATTTTCTAAATATATTAACTCTTGCATATATCGATCATACTCTTGGTCACTTATTGTCGGTAAATCATTAATATAATAATTATGATTTGCTTCATTAAGCAATAAAATTAGTTCATCTATTCTTTTCATTTAATCACCTTTTATACTAATATTATACCATAATTACAATTAAAAAAACTCATTTTATGAGTTTTTCCAAAGTCCGTGTAGATTACAATAAGCATATACATTTATTACTTCATTATTTGTATTAAAAATAACTTTAGGTTCTGATAATGGTTTTAAATATTTAATTTGATAACCATCATTTGTTTCTAAAACTATCCATTCTATATAATGGTTTTCATCCATTGGATGTATCACACTTCCTATAGTAACTACCACTTCATTTTCATTAATTTCAACGATAGGGATATGTTTTTCTACTGCAGCATCCACAGTATTTGGAATTAATAATTCCATATTTTCATTACAACATGATATATTTACCTTGCTGTCTTTTAACTTTAAAATAATATTTCCACAGTGTTTACATATATATATATTCATAAATACCTCCTATTTCATTATAGCATATTTTAAAGCAAAAAAAAGATTTAGCCGTACTAAATCTTGAATTTCAAAGTGGTGTCCTGTACAGAACTCGAATCTGTGACCCTTTGATTAAAAGT
>CAYJEP010000007.1:0-2502 GCA_964369555.1 uncultured Muribaculaceae bacterium
CACTTGGTTTGGGACCAAGGGGTTGCAGGTTCAAATCCTGTTTTCCCGACCATGATGAAATAAAAAAGCTTTATAGCTTTTTTTTTTTTGAAAAACTTGGTCCCACTGTTAGTGCAAAATAGGTCGTTCATGTAAAGTGAATAATTTATTAATTTTTTTATAATACAAAGTAAATGAAACACCATGGTCCCATATTTTACCTATATTATCTCCTTTAGTATAAACTCCAACATTAAATGAAATATAAATATACGATTTACGTATGCATTCTAAAAATGAATCGAAATTTGTCAACTTGTAAATATCAATATTGTTATATTTATACTGTGTTATGTTCGCATATTTTCTTTGCTCACCTTCTATAATTGCCAACCAACTAAGTTTCAGTTTTAACCGTTGTTTTAAATAATCATAACTCCACCATATTGTGTTATCATAGAGTATATTGTTTTTATATACATGTACAAATAACCTTTTAGTTGTATCACATAAAAATAGTTTATACGAATATTCTTTCTTGCCGACATAGGGAATACTTTTTTTAGTCGAACTGATTTTCAAACTAAATATTCGAGTATTGGACTTTAAACCGAATTTATCACAAATGTTTTTAATTATTAAAATTTCACTATCGGGAGTCAAATGAAACAATGTGATTTTATCATTTCTGTAGTTGTTTATAGTTTTTATTTCAATAGCGTTGTAGTCAGGAAGTTGCCAACTATTACTTTGTAGACCCAAAAGTTTTTCAAAGGTAATACCAAGACCTCCTCTTCCTTTGCCAGTATTTTCATGCCATTTATTCTTTTTGATAGTATTAAACTTATCTACTAAGTCATTTATGTTATCATTCATAAAACCTCCTTATTAGTTATATAATCCAAAAAAGCTTTAAATCCTTTTATTTTTTTACAATTTATATGCAAATTTTATTTCTGATGGCATATTTTTAAGTAGGTGATATATATGAAAAATATTAATATTTGTAAAATTTTTATGATTGCTCTTTTATGTATGCCAACAATAATTAAAGCAGAAAATGAATTGGCGCCTAGTGCTAGTTCTGTAATGGTGCTAGAACACACTACAGGAGAAATCATATACGAACGAAATGCACATGAAAAGCTACCTCCTGCATCTATGACTAAAATAATGACAATGTTAATAGTAATGGAAGCGATTGAAAAGGAAATTGTAGATTGGAATGATATAGTTGTTGTTTCTGAAAATTCGTCTTCAATGGGAGGAAGTCAAATATTGCTAGAAACCGGTGAGAAAATGACTGTTGAAGATTTATTTAAAGGATTGGCTATAGCAAGTGGAAATGATGCAGCAGTGGCACTAGCTGAAAAAATATCTGGGACTGAGGAAGCCTTTGTAGAACAAATGAATCAAAAAGCAAGAGATTTAGGATTAGAGAATACAAATTTTGAAAATAGCCATGGTTTAGATGATGCTAATCATTATTCATCAGCTTATGATATGGCAAAAATTGCACAAGAATTATTAAAATATGAAGAAGTGTTAAATTTTACTTCTATATATGAAGATTATTTGAGACAAGGCACGGATAGAGCTTTTTGGCTTGTGAATACAAATAAATTAGTTAGATTCTATGATAGCATAGATGGATTGAAGACTGGTTATACTACAGAAGCACAGTTTTGTTTAACGGCAACAGGAAAAAAAGACAATATGAGAATAATTTCTGTTGTAATGGGTGAACCCGATAGCAATACAAGAGATTCAGAAACTAGTAGTATTTTTGACTATGTTTTTGCACAATATGCACTTAAAAATATTATTAACAAAGAAATTGTTATAGATACAGTTGCAGTGGAAAAAGGTAAGCAAGAAAAAGTCGAAATAGTAGCTACTTCTGATGTGAATGATTTATATTTAAAAGTAGAAGAAGCTTCGAAAATAGAGTATAATATAATAGTTGATGAACTAGTAGCACCCATCAAACATGGCGATATAATAGGCAAAATAGAAGTGGTAGAAAATGGGCAGCTAATTAATAAAGTCGATTTGACAGTTAAAGAGACAGTGGAACAATCAAACCTGTTTGAATTATATTTTAGATATTTAAAGCAAGTTATTAGATGATTATGATGTGATAATCATCTTTTTTCTAACAGAAACAAATAATATGTTGAAATAAAAGACATAATTATGATAAAATTAAATCGGAGGTAATAGAATGGAAAATTATATACCTGATATTTATCAAAAAAGCATTTTCAGCATCAATTATGATGTTTTATATAACAGAGGAATTAAGTGTTTATTAATAGATTTAGAAAATACTATAGTTCCTATAACAATCAATGAACCAAATAAAAAAATTAGAGAATTATTTGATAGTTTAAAAACTAAAGGATTTAAAGTAATTATATTTTCAAATGCGTCTAAAAAAAGAGTTAAGCCCTTTAAAGATGAATTGGATGTTGATTGCTGTGCAGATTCTAGAAAGCCGTTTAAAAAGAAATATAAGCAAAT
>CAYJEP010000007.1:2512-20967 GCA_964369555.1 uncultured Muribaculaceae bacterium
TATAATTTTAACATTTCAGAAGTGGCAGGGATAGGTGATATGTTATTAACTGATATTCTTGGAGGAAATAAAATTGGAATAACAACCATACTAGTTAATCCTATGGGAACAAAGGAAAAGATATCTACCTCGTTTTTACGTCGTTGGGAAAAACGAATCTTGAAAAAACTTCGTGATAAAAATTTGTTTACAAAGGGTAAATATTATGAATAAATGTTATGGATGTGGAATTTTAACCGAAGAAAATCTTTGTGAAAGATGTTTTCGAATAAGAAATTATAATGATTATCAAGTAATAAATAAAACAAATGATGAATATGAAGATATTTTAAAAAGAATAGGAAAAACAAAAGAATTAGTAGTTTTAGTTGTTGATTTGTTTAATATAGAAGAAGCAAAGAATATTTGTCAGTATTTAAATAATGATATATTATTAGTATTAACCAAAAGAGACATATTTCCGAAAAGTGTTTATGAAGAAAAATTATTACAATATAATTATGGGATTGACTGTATTGATAAAATTATTATCAGTAGTAAAAAAAACTATAATTTCGATGATTTATTTGATAAAATTAACAATTATAAAAAAAGTAAGATAGTATATGTTGTTGGGCTTACTAATGCCGGAAAGTCATCAATGATCAATAAAATAATATATAACTATTCTACTAAAGAAACTTCGATTACAACTAGCCCAATTGCTTCGACTACATTAAATGAAATTGAAATAGAAATAAATCCAGAATTAACACTTATTGATACCCCTGGAATTTTGCTTGAAAAAGATTTAACGACTAATGTAACAGCGAAAAAGCTTAAGAAGATAGTTCCAAATGCCGAAATAAAGCCGATAACATTTCAAGTTAAAGGAAAACAATATATAATAATCGATGAATTTGCAATTGTTGAAGTTACAAATATGGACATTACGATTTATATGTCGAGAATTTTAAAAATCACAAGAAAATATAAAGAAATAATGCTGCCATCTTACTGCAACGAAATAAATGTTAAAAACGAAGATATTGTAATAAGAGGATTAGGGTTTATAAATTGTAGAGGGAATGGAATAGTAAAAATTTACACCAATGCCGAAATTTGCAGTTATAAACGACAAAAGTTAATTTAATTCGCATATTTACAACAAGAACTGATTAATTTTCATTTCATAACGAAATGAATTTTTTATACTATAATTTTAGTATCATATGTTCTCACCACTCATATAAAAAGTGTAAAACTAGAACTTTTAAAGTTATTTTGTTATAATAGAAATTAAGAGTTTTAGAAAGTAAAGAAAACTATTTTGTGATATAGGAGGTGATTTAAATAATGATAGCAAATGTCTTGGTAGAAATTAGCAAAATTGATAAAACTTTTTATTATAAGATTCCTGAAAATAAGGACATATTTATAGGACAACGAGTACTAGTACCTTTTGGAAATCGTTTAATTGAAGGATTTGTTGTAGAACTAAAAGAAGAAACAAATATAACGTTTGAACTGAAAGAAATAGCTGATATTGTGGATTCTTATCCACTTTTAAATAGTGAACTTCTTAAATTGGGACACTATATGAATAAAAAATTAATTTGCAGTCTCATTTCTTGTTATCAAACAATGTTGCCGTCTGCTTTAAAAGCCAATGTTAAGAATAAAACTTCGATAAAAAAAATTATTATAATAAAAGAAGGAGAAAATTTTAATTCATACACTCCTCAAAATGAAAAAGAAAAAAATATTTTATTTCTTGCAACTAAGTACAAGGCGAAATCTGAAGCAAATAAAATCTCTGTTCATATAACTAAAAGGTTGTTAGATAACAAAGTAATTATTCAACAAGAAAATGAAATTTATCGAATAGACGATTCTGAATTTAAACAAGAAGTAGATTTTCCATTAACAGAAGAACAGCAAAGAGTTATAGCTTTAGTAGCACCTAAATACGGTGCCTATTTATTACACGGAGTAACAGGGTCTGGAAAAACAGAAGTTTATATTCAGCTCATAAAAAAAGCAATAGCGTCTTCTAAAACTGCCTTGATATTATTACCAGAAATTAGTTTGACTCCGCAATTTATTGAACGCTTTAAAAAAAGATTTGGCACTAAAATAGCTACTTTTCATAGTAAGCTAAGTCCCGGCGAAAAATATGATGAATGGAGACGAATAAACAAAGGTGAAGTTAGTATCGTTATTGGAGCACGAAGCGCCATTTTCGCACCACTTAAAAACATTGGAATTATAATATTAGATGAAGAACATTCTCAAACATATAAACAAGACAACAAACCATTTTATAATACAATAGATATAGCAATTAGGCGTGCTAAGTACCACGGATGTCCCGTGATACTAGGTAGTGCAACTCCATCTTTGGAAAGTTATACGAGAACAAAACTTGGGTATTATGATCTATTAAAAATGCCGAATAGAATTAATAATATGCTCCCAATCATAAAATTAGTAGACATGAAAAATGAGTTTAAAAAAGGAAATAAAATTTTTTCTGAGTTGTTAAAAGATAAAATTGAAGAAAAACTCTCTTTGAATGAGCAAATAATTATTTTACTTAATCGTCGGGGATATAAAACAGTAATAAACTGCCCTAATTGTGGTTTTGTTCATAAATGTCCATCTTGTGATATTCCACTTACTTATCATTTGGGAAAAAATAGAATGCTTTGCCATTATTGTAACAGGGAAGAATTTAAGAAATATAAATGTGCTTGTGGAGAAGTTTTAAAAGATTCTGGAATGGGAACCGAAATGTTAGAAGAAGAGATTATTAAGACTTTTGAAAAAGCTAGAGTGATTCGTATGGACTATGATACAACCACCACCAAATCAGCACACAAAAAAATTATCAAAGAATTCGAAGAAGGAAAATACAATATTTTAGTAGGAACGCAAATGATTGCCAAAGGATTAGATTTTCCCAATGTCACTTTAGTTGGTGTTATAAATGGTGACAGTACACTTCAAACACCTGATTATAAAAGTGCAGAACGAACATTTCAATTACTTTATCAAGTCGCTGGGCGAGCTGGAAGAAAAGAAAAGTTAGGTGAAGTTGTTATTCAATGCTTTAATGTGGACCACTATAGCTTGTTTAATATAAAAAACTATGATTATGAAAATTTTTATAATGAAGAGATGAAAATAAGGAAACTTTTAAAATACCCGCCTTTTTACAATGTTGCTATGATCAAAATTCAAAGCGAAAACGAAAGTTATTGTGTAAGCGAAAGTGAAAAAATAGCTGACTATATTAGAGAGAATACTCGAAATGTAATGGTTTTAGGACCTAGTGTAAGTTTAATGCCAAGAATTAATAAAATTTATAATTATCAAATTATTCTTAAATATAAGAATACTAGTGATGTTTATGATAGTTTAGTATTTATTGATAAACTTTATTTAAATAAAAAAATCAAAGTTTCTATTAACTTTAATTATTAAATATGTTAAAATATAAGAGGTGATTATATGGATTTTATGGATATAGAAATAAAAAAAGAATTAGTAATAATTTTTATGGGAACTCCTATTTTTGCAGTTTCTGTACTAGAAGGATTATTAAAAAATTATAAGATAAGAGCAGTTGTGACACAACCAGATAAGGTAAGAGGTAAAACAAGTCAAGTTTCTTTTTCACCTGTAAAGCAAGTAGCCGTTGATAACACATTATTAGTTCTACAACCTAATAAGATTAAAGAACAATATCATGAAATTATTGATTTAAAACCAGATTTAATAATTACATGTGCGTATGGTCAAATACTTCCTAAAGAACTACTTGATGCACCAAGACTTGGATGTATTAATGTACATGCTTCATTATTACCTAAGCTTCGTGGTGGTGCGCCAATACATAAAGCTATAATTAATGGTTATAAAGAAACAGGAATTTCAATTATGTATATGAACCAGATGATGGATGAAGGAGATATAATTTCTCAAAGAAGTGTAGAAATTTTAGATACAGAAACAGCGAGTTCTTTGCATGATAAGTTAAGCTTACTGGGAACAGAACTTTTATTAGAAACACTTCCTTCAATAATTGATGAAACCAATACACGTGTTAAGCAAGATGATTCTAAAGCAACATATGCATCAGTAATTACTAGAGAAGATGAAAAACTTAATTTTAAGGAAACGAAAAAACAAATTTATAATAAAATTCGTGGATTAAACTCATGGCCTGGTTCGTATTGTTTATATAATGGGAAAATCATGAAAATATGGAGTAGCTACATAAGTGATGAATATCCAACTGGCTTTGATGGACAAATAACTAAGATATATAAAGAAGGTTTTGGAATAAAAGTAAGTAATGGTGAGATTGTTGTAACTGAAATTCAACTTGAAGGTAAAAAAAGAATGAAAGCCAGTGATTTTATTAATGGTAATCCAGATTTAGTAGGAAAAATATTAAGTTGAAAGAGGAAAAAGGATTAAAAGCATTTTTTGCAAATAAAAAATATAAAGCTTTAACTCAATTGATATTTTATTTCATCTTTTTTGCTGTTATTATAGTACTTTTATCTATGAGTGCAAATCAGCCATTACCGAAGACAAATTTCGAAAAATTAGAAGAAGAAAAAAATTATATATATATTATTGATGATCGAAGTTATATAGTTTTAAATGGAACGCATATTACAGAAATCATAGATTACGATATAATTACTCCAGGTAATTTTGTATCAATGCTAAGCAATTCAATTTTGATTGCTACTAATTATGCTGATGATTATAATACATATGAAATATCGGTAAGTGACTACGAATATATAGTTAATGGCATAGAATATCAGTCTGACTTAAACATCCTATTTGACGTTTATGAAGACGATAAAATATATAAAATAGAAGTTAAATTAGAAGAATATAAGGGTTACGATATTATATTCGAAGTAGGAGAGTAAAATGGACATAGTAGTGATAGTGATAGTATTATTAGGGTTGGCAGTATTAGTATTGAAAAAGAATGACAGTTTTGTCTATTACATAGCAATAGTTGATATATTTCTTAGAATATTAGACTTTATTGCTAATAATATTGATTTAGATGTAATATCTCAATTTATTAACAATAACTTTCCTAATAATCTATTTGACTTAGTTGCAAGTTATACAGACGGTATATTTACAACTGTTATATTTTGGGTACTAGTATTTTTATACACTGTATTTCTAGCTAGAACAATTAGTGTATTTATGAAGAAAAAATAAATTGATTAATATGACTGTTTTAACAGTCTTTTTATTTATAGAAATATAGACAAAATTTTGTTTGTGTAGTATAATTGATATGGAGTTGAATGATATGTATGAGTATATAAAAGGAATAGTAACAATAATAGAAAGTAATTACATAGTATTAGATAATAATGGAATTGGATATATAATATATATGCCAAATCCTTATGTACTAAATATAAATGAAGAAAAAATAGTTTACCTATATCAACATTTAAGAGAAAATGAAAACACGTTATATGGATTTAAAAATACCGAAGAAAAGAATTTGTTTTTAAGATTAATTAATGTTAAAGGTTTGGGACCCAAAATGGCACTACCAATGTTAGCAACTGGTTCGATATCAGGAATAATAGACGCTATTGAACGTGAAAATATATTATATTTAAAGAAATTTCCTAAAATTGGTGAAAAATTAGCTAGACAAATCATTTTAGATTTAAAAGGAAAGCTTAAATTAGAATGTGAAACAGAACCAGTAAATAATGAACTTATTGATGTTTTAAAAGGGCTAGGTTATAAAAATGCGGATATAAATAATGTAGTTAAACAAATTGATTTTAATGAAACAATAGAAGAACAAGTTAAACAGTCGCTGAAATTATTAATGAAATAGGAGATTGAATGAGAATAGGAATTGATTTTGATAATACCATTGTTAACACAAAACAAGTAGTTAATAAGTATCTAAAAAGACATAATTTTGTTATAAAAAAAGAAGAAGATAAAACAATGTTTTATGAAAAATATATTGACGAAATCACTAAAGAATTAAAACCTTTTAAAAATAGTTTGAAAATATTAAACAAATTATCTAACCATGAATTATATTTAATTTCAGCAAGAAGTACAAAATATAGCCTTAATAGTATTGAACTTGTTAAAGAAATTCTTACAAAGTATAATTTTAAATTTAAAGAAATATATTTTGGAGTATATGGTAAAGGGAAAGCAGAAGTAAGTGCGAAGTTAGGAATAGAATTATTTATTGATGATGATATTACAAATTGTTTAGAAGTAAGTTCTGTAGGTATTGATACTATTTTATATGGGAAAGAATATGAAGGATTAAAATCTAAAAAAGATTGGAAAGAAATATATAAATATATAAAAGGTGATTAAATGGATGAAAGAATTGTAACTAATGAAATTTTAAAAGAAGATTCTTTTGAGAAAAGCATTAGACCAGTCTGTATAGAAGAATATATCGGGCAGCAAGAAGTAAAAGAAAACATGCAAATATATATTAAAGCAGCTTTATTTAGAAAAGAAGTTTTAGATCATGTTTTATTATATGGACCACCTGGATTAGGAAAAACCACATTAGCGCATATTATTGCGAATGAAATGAATACTAATATAAGAGTGATAAGCGGGCCTGCTATTGAAAAAACAGGCGATTTAGCAGCAGTTTTATCTAATTTAGAAGAAGGCGATGTTTTATTTATTGATGAAATTCATAGGATACCAAGGTTCATTGAAGAAACACTCTATTCAGCAATGGAAGATTTTACTTTAGATATAGTAGTAGGTAATGATTCTTCTGCTAGAAGTATAAAAATAGATTTACCTCCTTTTACTTTAGTTGGCGCAACTACTAGAACAGGAGATTTAACTAATCCTTTAAGAGATAGATTTGGAATAATCTCTAAACTAGCATATTATAATAATGAAGAATTGAAAAAAATCATTCAAAGAACTAGCTTAGTTTTAGATTGTCCTATTGAAGATAACGCAGCTTTAGAACTAGCTAAAAGAAGTAGAGGAACCCCTAGAATTGCTAATCGTTTATTTAAACGAGTTAGAGACTATGCTCAAGTATTAGGGGACGGCGTGATTGATAAAAAAATCATCACAGTAGCTTTAGGAAAACTTAAAGTAGATGAAATGGGATTAGACGAAACAGATTATGAACTATTAAAAGCAATAATAGAAAAGTTTAATGGTGGACCTGTTGGAATTGAAGCTATTGCTTCTTCTATCGGTGAAGAGCAAACAACGATTGAAGATGTATATGAACCATATCTACTACAAAATGGTTTTCTAAAACGAACTAATAGAGGCCGTGTTGTAACAGAAAAAGCTTATAAGCATTTGAATATAAGTAAATAAGCTAATTATTAGTTTATTTTTTTTATGAAATAATGTATAATTACAACTGAGGTGAAAACTATGAAGACTGATGATTTTGATTATTATTTACCAGAAGAGTTAATCGCACAATCTCCTAAAGAAAAAAGAGATGAATCAAAACTAATGGTTTTAGATAAAAATGATAAAAGCATTGAACATAAAAAATTTACTGACATAGTTGATTATTTAGAAAAAGATGATATTTTGGTTTTGAACGATACTAAAGTAATGCCAGCTAGATTAATTGGAACAAAAGAAATAACTAATGCAGTAATAGAACTGTTATTATTAAACGAAACAGAAAAAGACACATATAAATGCATGTGTAAACCTGCTAAAAGAATACAAATTGGAACTATTGTTAAGTTTTCTGATAAACTTAGTGCCGAGTGCATAAAATGTGAAGAAGATGGAATTAGATATTTTAAATTCTTTTATGAAGGAATATTTTTAACTATATTAGATGAATTAGGTGAGATGCCTCTTCCTCCATATATTAAAGAGAAATTAGATGACAAAAATAAATATCAAACTGTATATGCTAAGAATGTTGGATCTGCAGCCGCACCAACCGCTGGTTTACATTTTACGTTAGATTTACTTGAAAAGATAAAACAAAAAGGTGTTATTGTATTATATATAACTTTACATGTTGGACTTGGAACATTTAGACCTGTAAGCGTTACCAATGTTAATGATCATGTTATGCACAGTGAATTTTATACAATGAGTAAGGAAGTTGCTGAAAAATTAAATAATAAGAAAAAAAGAATTATAGCAGTAGGAACAACAACTACTAGAACTTTAGAGACAATTAAAAATCAATACAATGAATTTGTTGAATGTAGTGGATACACTGATATTTTTATTTATCCTGGGTATCAATTTAAAGCAATCGATACACTAATTACTAATTTTCATTTACCTAAATCAACTTTAATGATGTTAATTAGTGCCTTTTATGATAAAGACATGATTTTCAAAGCATATGAAGAAGCTGTAAAAAACAAGTATAGATTTTTTAGTTTTGGAGACAGTATGATAATTAAATAATTTTTTAAAAAAATATTGACAAAGATAAAAATGTTATGCTATACTATATCAGTAATTATTTTTATTACTGAATTGGGGAATTAGCTCAGTTGGCTAGAGCACCTGCCTTGCACGCAGGGGGTCGCAGGTTCGAGTCCTGTATTCTCCACCAAATTGATTTTTAAAGAACTATTTAGTAGTTCTTTTTTTTAATCTTTTTACTTGTTAACAGTAGACAAAAAAACCTTTTTGCTATATAATAAATTCAATTTTGGAGATGATCATATGAAAAAATATACATTACCTATCATAATTTCTAATGGGTTAGTTTTATTACCTACTAATAGTGTTAGATTAGAATTCGAAGAAACAGGTTTAGCTAGTAATATAGTTGAATCTGCTGAAATGTTTCATGATAATCTCCTAGCATTTTCTTTAGAAAATAATGGTATAGGTGTACTATCTAAAATTGAGAGTAAAATAAAATTACCAAACGGAAATATTAGGGTTGATATAAAAGGAATTAGAAGAATTAGAATTCTTGATTATATTAAGGATTCTGGTTTACCATATGAAGCAATCGTTTGTGATATTGAAAAACATATATTAAAAATTGAAAAAGAAGAAGCATATAAACAAAGAATAATAAATGAACTAGATATATTTTTAAAAAACTCTTCTAATACCTCACCTCAATTTATTGAACAAATTAAAAATACTACATGTCTTGCTGATTTAATTGATACGACTGTAGTTAGTATAACTAGCGATCAAAAAAACTTAGTTGACTGTTTAAATGCTTTAGATATAAATGAAAGAATGGAAAAGTTTTTTGAAATCATATATAAAGAAAAAGAAATATTTAAACTTGATAAGAAGATTGATTTAAAAGTAAAAAAAGAACTTGATGATACACAAAAACAATATATAATTAAAGAAAAAATAAAATTAATGAAAGAAGAATTAGGTGAGAATTCAAAGGATTCAAAAGTTGATATTTTAAAGGAAAAGATTCAAAAATTAAAGTGTCCTAAAAAAGTAAGAGAGAAGCTTTTATATGAATTATCGAGATTTGAAACATCATCTAATTTCTCACCAGAAACAAATATTTTAGAAGAGTATATTAATTGGGTTATTTCACTACCATGGAATAGAATGACTAAAGATAATAACGATTTTAAAACTGTTAAACAAGCCTTAAATGATTCACATTACGGACTTGAAAAAGTTAAAGAAAGAATTATAGAGTATTTAGTTGTAAAGTCTGTTAATAATAATAGTTCTAAAACTCCAATAATTTGCTTAGTTGGTCCTCCGGGTGTTGGGAAAACCAGTTTAGCTAAAAGTATTGCTTCTAGTATAAATAGAAAATTTGCTAAAATATCTGTTGGTGGTTTAACAGATGAACATGAACTAATTGGTCACCGAAAAACCTACGTTGGCGCGATGCCAGGAAGAATTATTTCGTCATTAAAAAAAGTTAATTGTCTAAATCCTGTTATATTAATAGATGAAGTAGATAAAATGGGTAGCGAACATATAAATAATCCTTCTAATTGTTTATTAAATATATTGGATTATGAACAAAATAAAAACTTTAGTGATAATTATATTGAAGAAGAATTTGATATATCTAATGTAATGTTCATTCTAACTGCTAATTATATTGAAGATATCCCAGCGCCACTCTTAGATAGATTAGAAATAATTGAGTTATCAAGTTACACTGAATATGAAAAATTAGATATAGTTAAAAAACATTTATTACCAAAAATTTGTCTTGAAAATGGACTTGATATATCTAAAATAAATATTGATGATAATGGGATTAGTTATATAATTCGTCATTATGCAAAAGAAGCAGGTGTTCGTGAATTAGAACGTCAAATATCAAAAATAATTAGAAAGATTGTGACACAATTAGTAATTAACAATATAAAGATTCATAAAATTAATTTAACTGAAATGGTTATAGAAAAATATTTAGGTAAAATAATATATCAAAATAAATCAATTAACAAGGAAGCTAATGTGGGAATAGTTAATGGCTTAGCCTATACTTATTTTGGTGGGGATGTATTACCAATTGAAGTTACAATGTATCAAGGAGACGGTCAGTTGATACTAACTGGTAGTCTAGGTGAAGTAATGAAAGAAAGTGCTTCTATAGCTTTTAGTTATATCAAATCTAATTATCAATTTTTTGGTATAAATTATGATCTATTTCAAAATAATATTCACATTCATGTTCCTGAAGGAGCTGTTAAAAAAGATGGACCATCTGCAGGAGTTGCCTTAACACTAGTTTTGGTTAGTTTATTTACTAATAAAAAAATACCTAGTAATATCGCACTAACAGGAGAAATTACTTTAAGAGGTAATGTTTTACCAATTGGAGGATTGAAAGAAAAAAGTATTGGAGCTTTAAAAGCACAAGTAAAAACTGTTTTCATACCAGCTAATAATGAAAAAGATTTAGAAGATATTCCAAATGAAGTTAAAGAAAATTTAAATTTTATATTGGTAAATGATTTTATGGAAGTCTTTAAAACGATATTTAAAAATTAGATTTATAGAAATCTTTTTTTTTATTCTCATATATTTAATTAGGTGATTATGTGATAAAAAAAATAACAGTATTTAAATTTTTAATTTTAGTAATTTTGACTTGTATAACAATAATATCTTTACAATTAAATGAGCAGTTAAAAAGTATTTTTTATAAACAAGTGTTAACTGATAATATATCTTTTGTTTCTTTTAATAATTGGTATAAGGAAAATTTTGGAGATATTCTTCCTTTTGTAGATCATTCTTTGGAAGAACCAGTTTTTAATGAAAAATTAAAATATGATGAGATAACTAATTTTAAGGACGGATATGAACTTAAAGTTTCTATTAATTATTTGATTCCATCTATTGATACAGGAATAGTTACATATATTGGAGAAAAGGAAGGGTATGGAAATACTTTAATAGTAGAATATGGGGATGGGTTAGTAATATGGTATAGTAATTTAGAAAATATAAATTTAAATATGTATGACTATGTTAAAAAATCACAAATAATAGGTGAAGTAGATAATGTTTTATATTTGGTTTTTTATAAAAATGGAGAAATAGTAAGTTATGAAAATTACATTTAAAATCCATTTTCTTTTTTATTTTGTAGCGCTAATATGTTTTTTATCAGGTCTTTTTAAGGATTTTATATATTTATTTTTAATAGTTATTATCCATGAGTTAGGGCATATCTTAGGAGGAATACTTTTTAAGTGGAAAATCGAAAAGGTTATTATTCTACCATTTGGAGGGATAACTATTTTTAAAGAAAGTTTAAATAAACCTTTGCTTCAAGAATTGATTATTACTGTTTTAGGTCCATTATTTCAAATGAGTTTATTTATTATAAAAGATGATGTTTTTGTTAATTACAATAAATTTATTTTATTATTCAATCTATTACCACTAGTCCCTCTAGATGGTTCTAAGATAATAAATATTATCAGTAATATGATTACTTCTTTTTATTACAGTAAATGTGTTACTAATCTTTTAACAGTTATATCAATAGTTTTATTAGTATGTTTAAAAAATAGCTTGCTTTTTTATTTGATAATTGTTTTCATAGTAAAAGAATTGATAGTAGAGCATTTTAAATTAAATTACTATTTAAATAAATTTTTATTAGAGAGATATTTATATAATTTTAGTTTTAAAAAAATAAAAAAAGTAAAAAATGAACATCAATTTAAAAAAGGCCAAAAACACTTGATAAAAACAAGTGATAATTATATAACTGAGAAAACTTTTTTAAGAAAAATATTTGACAAGTCCTACTAAATGTGGTAAAATTAATAACTGTGTAGAGCTTTCTACAACCGCTCATAAAAGGTTATAAACTTAATCAAGTACCTTAAATGGCGTGTCTTAACAAAAAATATAAGGAGGTCAAAATGAAAGCTATTATTAAAACTGGTGGAAAACAATATTATGTTGAAGAAGGAAGCATTATTTATGTTGAAAAATTAGATGCTGAAATCGGTTCTAAAGTTAACTTTGAAACTTTAATGGTTGATGGTAACGTTAGTTCTTCAAATGTTGTTGAAGGTGAAGTAGTAAAACACGGTAGAAATAAAAAAATTAGAGTATTTAAATACAATCCTAAGAAAAAATACCGTAAAACTCAAGGTCATCGTCAAGCTTATACAAAAATTGAAATTAAAAAAGTGAAATAAATGATCTTAATTGAAATTGAAAAAAACAGAATATCTATTAATGGACATTCGGGATATGATGAAATAGGTAAGGACATTGTATGTTCCGCAGTTTCATCTATTGTTATAACTACTATTAATGGAATTTCTAAAATTTATAATGATGTTATCGAATATAAAGAAGATAATGGGGTTATAATAAAAATAATTAAAAATAAAAAAGTTTCAGATATTTTAATTGATAATATGATTGAATTATTATCTGAGTTAGAAAAACAATATCCAAAAAATATAAAAATTAGGAGGTGTTAATTGTGCTAATGCAATTAAATATACAATTATTTGCTCATAAAAAAGGTCAAGGGTCAACTAAAAATGGTCGTGATTCAATATCTAAAAGATTAGGAGCAAAAGCTGCTGATGGTGAATACGTAACTGGTGGAAGTATTTTATATCGTCAAAGAGGAACTAAAATATATCCAGGTGTTAATGTTGGAATCGGTTCTGATGATACAGTTTACGCTAAAATTAGTGGTTATGTTAAATTCGAAAGAGTTGGAAAAACTAAAAAACAAGTTAGTGTTTATACAGAAAAAGCGTGCTAAGGCATGTTTTTTTAAAATTTGATATTTTAACTTGTATATGATATACTTTATAAAATAGAAGATATTAGGAGTTTGAAAATGATACAATTTATTTATTACGTTCTTTTTGCTATTGCTTTAGCATACGGATTATACTTTTTTATAACAGGGTTATTTGGATTTAAGAATTTTTCTAAAAAAATTATAAAAAAACATAAACCTAAACATAAATTTGCAATCTTAATTGCAGCTAGAAACGAAGAGCTTGTAATAGGGCAATTAGTTGACAGTTTAGTTAAACAAAAATACCCTGAAAACTTATATGAAATTTATGTTATTCCAAATAACTGTACAGATAATACAGACAAAGTAGCTAAAAAAGCTGGAGCTAAAATTATAAAATGTACTATACCAACAAAATCAAAAGGGGAAGTTTTGAATTTTGCTTTTGATAAATTAGAAAAAGAAAATTTTGATGCATATGTAATATTTGATGCTGATAATTTAGTTCATGAAGATTTCTTAGCACGTATGAATGATGCTTTATGTGAAGGTCATAAAGTAGCGCAATGTTTAAGAGATAGTAAGAATCCTTCTGATAACTGGATTAGTGGTAGTTATTCGATTTTTTATTGGATTCAAAATTTCTTTTTTAATAAATCTCGTATGCAATTAAATGGTTCAGCATCTATTAATGGTACTGGATTTATGATTAAAAAGGAGATTGTTAGTGAATTTGGTTTTAATACATTTACACTAACTGAAGATGTTGAATTTACCGCACAATGTGCTTTAAATCATGTTAAAATAGCTTTTGTTGAAGAAGCAATAACTTATGATGAACAACCACTTAAATTTAAAGACTCTTGGAAACAAAGAAAAAGATGGAGTCTTGGTAATTTCCAATGTTTTAAAGGATACTCTAAAAAGCTATTTAAAACATATTTTAAAACAGGATTCTTACCATGTTTTGATATGTTGTTTACCTTTTTAGCGCCTATAATGCAAGTGTTAAGTACATTTTTAATAGCAATACAGATTACATTTTATTTTATGGGAATAGAGCTTTATGATTTGTTTTCTAATATGTTTGCTCTAGGAATTTTCTTATTTTTAATACTATATTTATTTGGTATTTTAATAAGTATCTTTGTTGTTAAATATAATAAAAGAAAAGTTAAAGATATCCTTCCAGGTATTTTAATGTTTGGTGTTTTTATGTTGACATGGGTACCAATTAATTTTATTATTTTATTTAAAAAAGATATGAAATGGGAACCTATTAAACATGATAGAATAATGGATATTGATGAGTTGAAAAAATAACTATAAGTGATTAACTTATAGTTTTTTATTTAAGCAATAACTAATATATTTATTGATACATTCGCATCAGTTATATCTAAGGTGTTTAAGTTTGTAATATTTAAAACTGAATCATCTGTTGTTGTTACAAAGAAACTAGCTGACATAGAATTAAATCCTGCAATCACACCAGATGATAATAAAGGCGCACTAAGTGAAGAGCCATTAATGGTTGCAGTCATAGATAAATCCTCAGCCGCGCCAGTTGTACCATTCACACTAACAGTTATTAAATATGTATGTTTTTCTTCTAATAATATTGTTGCAGATGGTGCGGTAAATGATATAAGTGATCCATTTTTAGAAATTTCATTTTCAAATATTACATTCCCACTACCTGTTATAGTAGTATTTGAAACATTAGCAGATAAAAAATTATTTAAAGCAATCCCATTATTAACTATTTGACAACAAGCTGGTTTAAATTTTGCTGCATTAGCTATAGTTTCTAAAGCTTTTTCATAATTCGTAGGACATGAATTATTACAACATTCAAAATCATTATTCATGTATAATCCTCCTTTCATATATATGATATTCAAAAAAGTTAATATTCATAATTATAAAAGCCTTATCAAATATTTTTTTTTATATTAATTTATGTTATAATATAGTAGGTGATATAAATGAAAATAATGGACGTAGAAATTAATTATATTGATTATGGTCCGAAAGATAAAGAAGTAATTTTGTTTCTACACGGTTGGGGACAAAATATTGAAATGATGAGGAAACTGGGGGATGGATTATCTAATACCAATCGTATTATAATTGTAGATTTACCGGGATTTGGTAAGAGTGAAGAGCCACTTTACCCATGGGAAGTAAAAGATTACATGTTATTTATTAAAGAATTTTTAAGTAAATTAAAAATTAAAAATCCCAATATAGTAGGACATTCATTTGGTGGGAAAATTGGATTATTATATGCCAGTCAAAATAGTGTTAATAAACTTGTTTGTTTAGCTAGTCCTCATACAAAAGAAATAAAAAAAGAATCACTTAAATTAAAAATGTTTAAATTAGCAAAAAAAATACCTGTTTTAAATAAGCTGGAAAATGCTGTTAAAAAAAGAGTAGGATCAACAGATTATAAAAATGCTAGTGAAAATATGAGAAAAATACTAGTTAACACTGTTAATACAGATATAACTGAAGATGTTAAAAAAATTAATAATCCTACTTTGTTGATTTGGGGAACCAATGATAAAGCTGTATCTATTAATAGAGCACGTGAATTAGAAAAATTAATTAAAGGTAGTGGATTAGTTGTTTACGAAAATTGTACACATTACGCATATCTTGAAAGATTAAATCAAACAATTAGTGTTTTAAAAAACTTTATAGGAGGATAGTATGATAGTTATTTTATACTTGTATTTTATTATCAAGAGTCAAACAAGTATGCTTTTATTTCAACAAAATAGATATAATGATAATAATTGGCACATACATTGGATTTTAAAAAACATAGTTAAAAATTTATTAAACTTAGACTTAGTTATATTAGTAACTGCTATACTTAATTTTTATTATGATTTAAACATAATACTTATATCTTTGATTATTTTAAATATATTTATAAAATTATTTTTTAGAAAAAAAGCTAAAAAACCACTTGTGTATACTAAGCGTGTTAAAAGATTATTCTTAACTACATACTTATTATATTTATTAGCTATTTTACCATTTGATGAAAACATTAAAATTGTGATATTGTCTAGTTTAATATATTTAGATACTTTAATTTTAATTGTAATAAATATAATTAATAAACCAATTGAAAAATATTATTTCAATTATTTTAAGAAGAAAGCTATTAAAAAACTTCATAGTTTAAATCATACTGAGGTAATTGGGATTACAGGAAGTTATGGTAAAACAAGTAGTAAAAATATTTTAAATGATATTTTAAATGTTAAATATAATAGTTTCAAAACTCCTAAAAATTATAATACTGAAATAGGTTTAATTTTAACTATTAATGAATATTTAGATAAGTTTAATGATTATTTCATAGCAGAAATGGGAGCTTTAAAAAAGGGGGATATTAAAACTTATTGTGATTTAGTAAAACCTAAATATGGTATTTTAACATCAATTGGTAAAGCTCATTTAGAAACATTTAAATCAATCGAAAATATTCAAGAAGGTAAATTTGAATTAATTGAAAGTTTACCAAGTGATGGTGTTGGGATATTAAATAAAGATGATGAATTACAAGTATCTTATAAGATTAAAAATAATTGTAAAATTATTTGGGTTGGAATTAATTCTAAAGCTGATTTTCAAGCTATAAATATTAAATGTGATAATGAAGGAACTACTTTTGATTGTAAGATTGATGGTGAATTAGTTTCATTTAAAACTAAATTATTAGGACATGCGAATGTATATAATATTCTTGCTAGTATCGCACTTGGACATTATTTAAAAATTCCAATTAAACAATTAAAACAAGCTGTTTTAAGAGTGGAACCAGTAGAACATAGATTGCAATTACTTAAAAAACATGATATAACTATAATAGATGATGCATATAATTCAAATCCTAAGGGATTTAAAATGGCACTAGAAGTATTAGGAATGATGAATGGTAAAAAAATTATTATTACTCCTGGTATGGTTGAACTTGGTAGTGAACAATATGAATTAAACAAGCAAGCAGGAATTGAAATAGCAAAAGTTTGTGATGAAGTTATTTTAGTAGGAGCTAAACAAACTAAACCTATTCAAGATGGTTTGTTAGAAAAAAAATATAAGAATTTTCATATAGTAGATACTATTGATGACGCATTTATACTTATGCATAAATTAAAAGATAAAAATACATATGTATTATTGGAAAATGATTTACCAGATGTATTTTAAAGGAAAGGTGAAATAAATGATTAAAGTTGGTGTTATATTTGGAGGGCAAACTGTAGAACACGAAGTAAGTGTTATTACTGCTGTACAGGCTATGGCAAATTTTAATAAAGAAAAATATGAAATAGTACCGTTATATGTAGCTAAAGATGGTTCATGGTATTCAGGAAAACTATTAGAAGATATCGATATTTATAAAGATATGGATATGATAAAAAAATATGCTAAAAAAGTTACCATTGTAAAAAAAGATGGAGTATTTTATTTACAATCTTTAGGATTTATTAAAAGATTAGTTGATAATATTGATATAGCTTTTCCAATGGTACACGGAAATAATGTTGAAGATGGAACAGTACAAGGATATTTACAAATGTTAGGGATTCCTTATGTTGGTAGTAAAATATTAGGATCAGCCTTAGGTCAAGATAAAGTTGTAATGAAACAAGTATTTAGTGATTTAGGTTTACCTATAGTTGAATATGTTAATTTCTTTGATATTGAGTATCAAGATAATCCTAACGATATTACTAAAAAAATTAAAAAGATGGGATTTCCTGTAATTGTTAAACCTAGTAATTTAGGTAGTAGTATTGGAATTACTTTTGTTAAAACAGAAGAACAGTTAGATAACGCTATAATGGATGCTATTAGTTATGATCATAAAATTATAGTAGAAAAGGCAGTTTCTAATTTAATAGAAGTTAATTGCAGTGTTTTAGGTACTTATGAAAATCAAGAAACTAGTGTTTTAGAAGAAGTAGTTAGTGATGATGATTTCTTATCATTTAATGAAAAATATACAGGTGAGAATAATAAAAAAGGAAGCAAAGGAATGCTTAGTACAAAAAGAATTATTCCAGCTAGACTTGATTCAAAGTTAGAATCAGAAATTAAAGATATATCAGTTAAAGCTTTTAAAGCACTTAATTTATCTGGTGTTTGTAGAATTGATTTTTTAATAGATTCTAAAACTAAAAAAGTTTAT
>CAYJEP010000007.1:20977-21945 GCA_964369555.1 uncultured Muribaculaceae bacterium
TTATATTAACGAACCTAATACTATACCTGGTTGTTTATCATTTTATTTATGGGAAAAAACTAATAAAAGTTATGAAATATTATTAGATGATTTAGTTAGTATAGCTATTAAAGAGTATAAAAAAAGACAACAAAAAGTTGTTTCGTTTGATACTAATATTTTAAAATCTTTTAATGGGATAAAAGGTATTAAAGGAATGAAAAAATAGGACTTATTAAGTTCTATTTTATTTTTCTATATAATCCAATAGCATGACCCAATATTGTTACTTGATTAAGTATAATAGGTTCCATACTAGAATTTTCTGGTTGTAATCTAAAGTGTTCTTTTTCTTTATAAAATGTTTTTAAAGTTACTTCATTTTCTTCAGTCATAGCTACTACTATATCTCCGTTTTTAGCTGTATTTTTTCTTTCTACTATAACAATATCATTATCTAAAATTCCAGCTTCAATCATACTTTCTCCATCTACTAATAGAGTAAAAACTTATTTATCTTTAGGTATTAAGTAAGTTGGAAGTGAGAAAAATTCATCAGGTTGTTCAATTGCTTCTATAGGATTTCCTGCTTTAATTTTACCTAATAAAGGAACTAATGTTACATCCTCTGATCTATTTAAATATTGATTTTCAACTAATAATTCTAAAGTTCTATTTTTAGAATTTTCTTTTTTTATATATCCTTTACTTTCTAGATTATTTAAATGAACTTGAACAGTCGCAGTACTAGATAAGTTCATTTCTTCACATAATTCCCTTATAGTAGGGGAGTAACCATTATTTGCTATATATAACTTGATTTTATCAAGTAGTTTTTTTTGTTGATTTGTTAATTCTTTCATTTATACCTCCATTTTTAAATTATACTATACAAACATATATTTGTCAATTTAGTTTCATATGATATACTATATAAAAATGTAGTGTTACAATTGATGTGCAACCATTCTATATAAAAAAAGTGATTC
>CAYJEP010000008.1:0-8765 GCA_964369555.1 uncultured Muribaculaceae bacterium
ACTTTTTTATTTTTTCTGCGGCTTATTCAAATAATATTTTTCCTGATCCTTTAACTAAAGAAGAAGAGGAAGAATGTGTAAGGAAAAGCAATATGGGAGATAAAGAATCAAGAAATAAATTAATTGAACACAATCTTAGATTAGTTGCTCATATTGTTAAAAAATATGAAAATAGAAAAGATGAAGTAGATGATTTAATTAGTGTAGGAACAATAGGACTAATTAAAGGGGTAGATAGCTATAGTTTTAGTAAAGGAACTAGACTAACAACTTATGCTGCAAAATGTATTGAAAATGAAATTTTGATGCATTATAGGAGTGATAAGAAAAATAATAAAAATATTAGTATTCATGAATCAGTAGGTTTTGATAAAGAAGGAAATGAAATTACTTTCTTAGATATTTTAAAAACTCCTAAACCAGATTTTGTTGCTGATATAGATAAAAAAGATAATATTTTATTAATGAAGAAATATTTTAATGTTTTAAATCAAAGAGAAAAAGAAATTATTATTGATAGGTATGGACTCAATAATCAAGAAGAATTAACTCAAAAAGAAATAGCTCTTAAATTAAATATTTCAAGAAGTTATGTTTCTAGAATAGAAAAAAGGGCTTTAGTAAAAATTTTAAGGGAATTTAAGAGTAATCACAAGTAATTTAAAATAAAAGTCAAACAAAATTTAGTAGTAACCAACTAACAAATAGTCATTAAAAAATAAAAATTTGCATTATTGCACTTTTTTTATGTGGTTTTAAATCGGTAAGATTAAGTTATCTCAATTTGACAACCAAAAAAATGTGTGGTAAAATATAAATCACCTAAGGGAGGAATTATGCAAGTATTGCTTATTATAGTATCAATTTTATTGATTGCAGTCGTATTATTACAAGCAGGTAAAGCAGAAAGCGCTTCAAATATTATTTCAGGCGGAAATGACACTTTATTTGCTAATCGTAAAGAACGCGGTGGGGAACTTTTTATAACAAGGTTCACAATGTTTTTAGGAGCAGCATTCTTTATTATTTGTTTAATAATCGGATTTTAAGAGGCTTAGGCTTCTTTTTTTTGTAGGAGGATTTATGAAAGAAACATTAAAAAATTTAAAAAGATCTTGGAAATTTGTTGAAAATCAAAAGAAAAGAATGATAGTTTATTTAGTTTTAACTATTATCTTAGTAGCTATATCAGTAATCGTTCCTCTTCTTACAGCTAATTTATTAATAGCTATAACAGATGGTATTATTGGGACTATTATAAGTGTCACACTGATAATAGGGGTTGTTGAGTTATCTAGAAACATTGTTTTTTACTTTAGTAGTAAGATATGGAATTTTTATAACAGGGAAACTACTACTAGTATGCAAATAGAGGTAGCTAAGGAAACGTTAAAGTTAGAAACAAAAGAATTAGATAAAGAATCATCTGGTGTTTTTATTGATAGATTAAATAAAGACGTTCCCGAAATATCTAGAATATTTATGGAATTATCAGATGGTTTAGTTGAATTACTTGGAAATATCGGTATTTTAGTAGCAGTATTATTTATAAATATTTATATGTTTTTATTTTTAGTAGCAACTGTTGTTATAATATACTTATTAGAAAAAAGAAGAATGAAAATCAGATTTGAGTTAGATAAAAAAAGAAGAAAATTAGAAGAAAAGAATACTGGATTAGTAACAGAACTTATTAGAGGCTTAAGAGATATTAAAGTTTTAAATGCTGATAAAAACTTTTTAAACTTAACAGAAGAAAAATTAATAGCTTCTAATAATGAAATATTTAAAATGGGGAAAGCAAATAATATATATCATTATTGGATTGGAAACATTAAGGATGTCCTTAGAGTTTTATTTATTTTTTTAGGTGTTTATTTATATTCTATTAATTTAATGAGTTTAGAAGTATTTGTAGTAGTTTATATGTACTATGATCGTATAGTAGAACTTCTTAGATATTTTACTTACGTAGTTGAATTAACAAAAAAATATAATGTAGCTGCTAATAGAGTTTTTGAAGTAATTGAAGATAAATATACTAAAGAAGTATTTGGTAATAAAATAATAGATAAAATAAGTGGAGATTTTGAATTTAAAAATGTTTCATTTTCATATGATGAAGATAAACTAATTTTAGATAGTGTTAGTTTTAAAATTAAAGCTAATAGTAAAGTAGCTTTTGTTGGAAAATCAGGTGGAGGAAAATCCACAATATTTAGTTTAATAGATAAGTTATATAAGGTAAATAGTGGAAATATTTATTTAGATGGAATTGATATTAATGATTTAACTAAGGATTCAATTAGGAATAATATATCAATAATTACTCAAAGCCCTTATATATTCAATTTAACTATTAAAGAAAACTTAAAATTAGTTAAAGAGGATATGACAGATGAAGAAATGATAAATGCTTGTAAATTAGCTTATTTAGATGATTTTATTAGTACTTTAAAAGATGGTTATGATACAAAAGTAGGTGAGGGTGGTTTAACCTTATCTGGTGGTCAAAGGCAAAGACTAGCAATCGCTAGAGCGTTACTTAAAAAAACTGAAATTATTTTATTTGATGAAGCTACTTCTGCTTTAGATAATGAAACGCAAGATAAAATAACTAAAGCTATTAATAATTTAGAAGGTGAATATACTATTTTAATAATTGCTCATAGATTATCTACAGTTGTTGATTGTGATGAATTAATATATATTGATAACGGGAAAATAGTAGCGAAAGGAACTCATAAAGAATTACTTAAAAATAAAGAATATAATAGTCTTTATCAAAAAGAATTAAGTTAACATATTTACATATAATTAAGTGGGTGATATTTATGAAAATTTTTATACCTGCTATATTAGGATTAATAGTAGGTTTAATAACTAATAACATAATAGATTATGATTTATTAATTAAACCAGACTTTTATCCACCTACTTATATATTTTCTATTGTTTGGCCAATATTATATTTATTAATGGGAATATCAGGATTTATAATTAGTAAAACAGATAATGAAACTGCTAAAAAGTTATTTAGACTACAACTATTATTAAATTTAATGTGGCCTTTTATCTTTAGTGTTAATTATTTACTTAGTTTTGTTTTAATTATTTTATTAATTGTTGTTGTAATTCAAATGTTAATAGAATTTTATAAAGAAAGTAAATTAGCGTTTTATTTACAAATACCGTATTTACTTTGGTTGATATTCGCTGCTATATTAAATTATAGTATATATAAGTTAAATATGATATAATATTGAAACTAACTTTATTGTTAGTTTTTTTTATAGGGGGAAATTAAAATGATACTATATGAGATTACAGGAAAAATTTTTGAGTTTAAACCAAAATTAGATAAGATAAAATCTTTTAAATTAAGCGAGTTAAATAAAAATGGCATTAAATTTTATGAAATTTATACAAGCAATGCGAAATCAAAACTAAGCGAAATTAGTAAAAGAAATATTCAAAATTATTATAAAGTTAGTGATTTCAATTTTAAAAATAATGAATATGATAGAAGCGTCTTTATGCCTCAAATTAGTTCTTTATTAAAAAAAGAGACAGTTGATAATATATTAAAACAATACTTATTAGAGTTAGATAATAGACATGAAGAGATAAAAATAATAGAAGGTAAATCAAGTATTAGATATTATTTATTAACTGAATTGCCTTCACATCAAAAAATAGGATTGTTTGAGTTTTATACATTAAATAATATTATTCAAATCACAGAAAAACTATACATTTTAGAACAATTTAAAAAAGGAAATTTTAATGAATTAGTTTTTAGGGATATTAAATTTTTAAAAGAACTTTATGATGTAAAAGAATTAGATTTAGAAGATATTAATAAAGAAGAATATAATAATATATTTGATAATATTGATAATCAGACAACTGAAGTTTATAATATGATGCAGGTGGTTAAAGAATTAAGGAAAAAATAAATAATTTGTGATATAATCAAAGTAGGTGATTTGTTTGAAAAAGGTAGTAGGTTTTATTTTTAGTAGGTTTACAATAGTCTCTTTGATATTATTATTACAGTTAGCTGCGTTAGTAATATTGTTTTATTCATATCATGAATACTATTATTTACTTTATTTATTTAATTTAGTTCTTAGTTTTAGTATTTTATTATATATAATAAATGATAGTATTAATCCTAGTTATAAGATAATTTGGATTATGTCTATTTTTACTTTACCGTTTTTTGGAATATTAATATATTTATTATTTGGAGGAAAAAGGTATAGTAAAAAAATAAGAGAGAAATTAAAAGAAATAGAAGATAAGAAAAAAGAAGTTCTAAAAGAAACTTTGGCTAATAAAAAATTAAAAGAGATTGATATAGATGCTTATTTACAAGCTAAGTATGTTTTAGATTACGCTAATTACCCTGTTTATCAAAATACTAGAATATCTTATTTTAAAATAGGTGAAGAGTATTATAAAAATTTAATTGAACAATTAAAAAAAGCAGAAAGATTTATTTTTATAGAATATTTTATTATTGAACAAGGTATTTTTTGGGACGATATTTTAGAAGTCTTAAAAGAAAAAGCAAAAAACGGAGTAGATGTTAGGGTTACTTATGATGATTGGGGAACCATCTTAACACTACCTAGTAATTATCACAAAACTTTAAGAAAATACGGAATTAAATGTACAACATTTAATAGATATATTCCTGTATTATCTTCTCGTATCAATAACCGTGATCATAGGAAAATAACTGTAATAGATGGTAAAGTTGCATTTACTGGTGGAATAAATTTAGCTGATGAATATATTAATGAAAAAATAAGATACGGTCATTGGAAAGATAATGGAATCATGCTTGAAGGTGAAGCTGTATTTAATATGACTGTAATGTTTTTATCAACTTGGGATTATAGTAATCATGTATCTGAAGATTATTATAAGTTTAAGGTAGATACAAAAATCAAAAATGATAGTTTTATCTTACCTTATGATGATAGTCCTTATGATGGTGAGACTGTTGGAAAAAATATCTATTTAAATTTAATTAATAGAGCTAAAAAATATATTTATATTACAACTCCTTATTTGATAGTTGATGATGAATTTATAAATGCTATTTCAAAAGCAGCTAAAAGTGGAATAGATGTTAAAATTTTAGTGCCAGGAATAGCTGATAAAAAAACAGTTAACGAGGTTACAAAATCTCATTATGAAGAATTACTTAAAAGTGGTGTTTCAATATATGAATATGAATTAGGTTTTACACACGCTAAAACCTTTATAGTTGATGATTTATATTCAATAGTAGGAACAGTTAATCTAGATTACAGAAGTCTTTACTTACACTTTGAAAATGGAGTTTTAATGTATAATGATAAAAGCTTAGTAAAGATAAAAAAAGATTTTAATGATACTTTAAAACATTCTAAATTAGTCACATTAGAAGAACACAGTAAACAAAGTATTTTTGTCAAACTAAGAAGAGCAATACTTAAGGTGTTCTCACCATTATTATAAATGAAATTAAAATTTCATTTTTTTAATATATAAAATATAAAAATATGATATAATTTAATAGGAGAGAAGTTATGAATATATATGGTTTAACAATGAAAAAATTAGAAGACTACTTTCTTCAAATAGGACAGAAAAAATTTAAAGCTAGACAAGTTTTTGACTGGTTATATAAAAAAAGAGTTACTAGATTAGAAGAAATGTCTAATATAAAAAAAGAAGTAATAGATAAAATGGGTAATGACTTTAATTTTAATAAATTAAAGATAGTAACTAAACAAGAAGATAAAGATGTAATTAAATATCTATTTGAACTAGAGGATAAAAATCTTGTAGAAGCAGTTTTGATGAAGCAAACATATGGTAATAGTTTATGTATATCTTCTCAAGTTGGCTGTAATATGGGGTGTAAGTTTTGTGAATCTGGAAGATTAAAAAAAATAAAGAATCTAGAAGTTCACGAAATGGTTTTACAATTACTACAAATTGAAGAGGATTTAAATTTAAGAATATCACATTTAGTTTTAATGGGGATAGGTGAACCTTTTGATAACTATCAAAATGTTATTGATTTTATTGATATAATTAATAGTGATTTAGGTATTGCTTTAGGTAGTAGACATATAACAGTTTCTACTTGTGGTATAGTTCCTAAAATAAATGAATTTAAAAATTTAGATAAACAAGTTAATTTAGCTATTTCCTTGCACGCTGCTAATGATTTATTAAGAACTGAATTAATGCCTATTAATAAAGCTTATCCACTTGATATGTTAATTAAATCATTAAAAGAATATATTAAAAAAACAAATAGAAGAGTAACTTTTGAATATATATTGTTAGATGGCGTTAATGATAGTTTAAATGATGCTTTGCTACTTAGTAATTTAATTAAAGGAATGAATTGTTATGTTAATTTAATTCCATTTAATTCAAATAGTAGTGAGTATAAAAAGAGTAGAAATGTTTTAGAGTTTTATGATATACTTAAAAAGAATAAAATTGAAGTAACAATCAGAAAAGAGTTTGGTAAAAATATCGATGCTGCTTGTGGACAATTACGCGCTAATTTTAAGGAGGAATAACAATGGAATATGGCTATTTAACTGATCCTGGAAAAGTAAGAGATAGAAACGAAGATAGCGTTATTATTGTAGAAAACAGAATGAATGAAGTATTATTAGCTGTTGCTGATGGTATGGGAGGGCATATTGGTGGTGAAATTGCTTCTTCAATAGTAATATCTCATATTGGAAAAAGATTTGGAGAAACTGGAACAGTTGGTTTTAAGGAAGATGCTATAAGTTTCATAAGAGAAATAGTAAGTGAAGCTAATGTTTTACTTTATAAATATACACAAGAACACATAGAAAGTCAGGGTATGGGAACGACTTTAGTATTATCAATAATAACCAAAGATTATTTATTAATAGCAAATATTGGTGATTCAGCAGGGTATGTTATTAAAAACAATAAAATTCATAAGGTTACTACAGATCATACTTTAGTAGGAATGTTAGTAAAATCTGGAGAGATAAGTGAACAAGAAGCTAAAGAACATCCAAAGAAAAACATTTTAATGAAAGCTTTAGGAGCTATGAACACAGTTGAGATGGATATAATTGATGTTGAAAGAAATGTTGAGGGAGTATTTTTGTGTAGTGATGGTTTAACTAATATGTTAGACGATGAACAAATCTTAAAAGTATTAAATGATAAAACAACCGTTTCTGAACAACTTAAAAAACTAGTTACAAAAGCTAATAATAGAGGTGGAAATGATAATATTTCTATAGCATATTTGAAAGAGGGTGTAAAATGATAACAAAAGGGGATAAAATTAACGAAAGATATCAAATCGTTAAAAGTACTACGTGGTGATTTAGCAGATGATGAAAAATTTGTTAGAAGGTTTCAAAGAGAAGCTTTATCAGCATCTAAATTAACTCATCCAAATATAGTTGAAATGTATGATGTAGGTGAAGATAACGGAAACTATTACATAGTAATGGAATTTGTGGATGGTAAAACTTTAAAAAATTTAATTAAAAAAAGAGGTGCGTTAACGTTACCTGAAGTTATTGATATAATGACTCAACTTACTAGTGCTGTTAGTTGTGCTCATGATAGTTTTATTATTCATAGAGATATAAAACCTCAAAATGTTTTAATCTTAGAAGATGGAACTGTTAAAATAACAGATTTTGGAATAGCAATGGCTCTTAATAGTAATGAATTAACGCAAACTAATTCAGTTATGGGTAGTGTTCATTATTTACCTCCAGAACAAGCAACAGGAACAGGTTCAACTATTAAAAGCGATATATACTCATTAGGTATACTGATGTATGAACTATTAGTTGGAAAAATACCTTTTAAAGGTGAAAATGCAGTTGAGATAGCTATAAAACAAATGAAAGAACCAATACCTAGTGTGTGTGGATTAAAACCTGATATCCCACAAAGTGTTGAAAACATTGTTTTAAAAGCTTGCGCTAAAAATCAGAAGAATAGATATGAATCTGTAGCTGCTATGAGTGAAGATATTAAGAAATCTTTAACAGAAGAATCATTACAAGAAAGAAAATATATATATAAATATCATGAACACGATGCGGAGGAAGAAAAAGTGGTAAAAAAACCTATAGCAAAAAAGAAAAAAAAGAAAAAAAGTATTAAAAACATATTATTATGGATAACAGGAATTATCTTTACTTTATTAGTTGCTGCCATATGTATAGTTATAATTATTTATCCAATGTTAACAGCAGTACCAGATGTTATAGTGCCTGATGTTAAAGGATTAACGGTTGTTGAAGCTGAAGCTATTTTAAGAGAAAATGGTCTAACTGTAGCTACAGAAGTAGATGAGAAAAAAAGCGATACTATTGAAGAAGGTCTTGTCATGGCTACCTCACCACAAGTTGATAGAACAGTAAAAGAAGGAACAGAGATTACTATAATTATAGCGATTGATTCTGGTAAGATTAGTATTCAAAATTATGTAGGAACTGATTATAAAACAGTTGAAGCTAATTTAGAAAATTTAGGATTAAATGTTATTGTAGAATCAAGAAAAATAGATAATGATGATCAAAAAAATTATACAGAAAATGCTGTTATTGATCAGAGTGTTACAGATGGTCAAAAATTAGAACCGGGAGATACAATAGTAATTTACTATGCTTCTTTTGTTGATGAATATCCAGATTTTACAAGTGGTAATTATACAGTTGATGATGTTTATGTATTTG
>CAYJEP010000008.1:8775-10335 GCA_964369555.1 uncultured Muribaculaceae bacterium
GAAGTAATAGAAGGTTCAACTTTAACTATTACAGTTACTGAAACAACACCAGATCCAGTTATTCCAGAAGAACCACTTACGGATGATACCGAATAATATGGATGGTAAAATAGTAAAAATAATAAGTAATGATTTTACAGTTTTAACCAGTAACGGATTAGTTACTTGTAAAGCAAGAGGAAAGTTTAGGAAGCTAAATATAGTTCCAATTGTTGGGGATAATGTTGTAATAGACTACGATAAAAAATATATTTTAGATATTAAAAAAAGAAAAAATAGTTTAGTAAGACCCTTTATAGCTAATATTGACCAAGCAATTATATTAGTTAGTGTAAAAAATCCTGATTTAGATTTGTATTTATTAGATAAATTATTATGTATAATTGAATTTAATAATATAAAGCCAATCATTTGTTTTACTAAATTAGATTTATTGGATGATTTAGAAGAAATTAAAAAAGTAAAAGATTATTACACTTCAATTGGGTATCAAGTATTTAATAATTATGAGTTAAATGATATTAAAAAAATATTTAAAGATAAAATTTCAGTTTTTACTGGACAAAGTGGAGCAGGGAAATCAACTTTATTAAATAATTTAGATGTTAATTTAAATTTAAATACAAATGAAATATCTCTTGCTTTAGGTAGAGGTATACATACTACTAGACATGTAGAGTTATTAAATTTATATGGTGGTATGTGCGCTGATACTCCAGGTTTTTCCAGTTTGAGTTTAGAAAGTCTTAGTAAATCTGATATCAGAGATAACATGATTGAATTTAATACTTATAGACATGATTGTAAATATAAAGATTGTATGCATGATAAAGAAGATGAGTGTAATGTTAAAAATAATATTAATATAAGAAAATCTAGATATGATAATTATATTAAGTTTATACGAGGTGAGAAAATATGAAAATTTCAGCTTCATATTTAGGAATAAAAGAAGATTTAGAAAATAATTTAATTAAGTTAAATAATACAGATATTGATTATATTCATGTCGATATTATGGATGGTATATTTGTTCAAAATAAAAATAATACTAGTTTAGAATTATTAGAAAAATTAGGAAAAAAATTAGATATTCATTTAATGGTAGAGGATGTATTTAAATATGTTGATATATACTCTAAATTAAATCCAGAATATATAACTTTTCATTATGAACTTAATTGTGATATAATGAAGGTGGTTAATTATCTTAAATCAAAAAATATTAAAGTTGGAATTTCAATTAAACCTGATACTAAAGTAGAACGTATTAAAGATTATTTACCTTTTATTGACTTAGTATTATTAATGAGTGTAGAGCCTGGTAAAGGTGGTCAACAATTTATTGATATTACAGATAAGATAAAAGAGTTAAAAGAATATAAATATAATTTCTTAATTGAAGTTGATGGTGGGATTAACGATTTAAATATTAAAGATTTAGATATTGATATTGCAGTAGTTGGTAGTTTTATAACAAATGGAGATTATCAAGTACAAATTAATAAGTTAAAGGAGGTAATTTATGGATGATATTTTAATTATTGCTGAAGAGAGTAT
>CAYJEP010000008.1:10345-19432 GCA_964369555.1 uncultured Muribaculaceae bacterium
TATGGAAAAAAGATTTACAAACGTTAGAGCAGGTAGAGCAAATCCTAACATTTTAGATTCAGTATTAGTTAGTTATTATGGTGTTTCAACACCATTAAAACAATTAGCTAATGTATCTATTCCAGAAGCTAGACAACTTTGTATTAAGCCTTTTGATAAATCAGCTTTAGGAGCTATTGAAAAAGGTATATACGAAGCAAATATCGGTTTAACACCTAACAATAATGGTGAAGTTGTTATACTAAATATTCCAGTCTTAACTGAAGAAACAAGAAAAGAGTATGTTAAACAAGTTAAGAATATAGCTGAAGAAACAAAAATTAATTTAAGAAACATTAGACAAGATAGTAATAATGAAGCTAAAAAATTAGAAATTAGTGAAGATGATATAAAATTTTGTGTTGAACAAGTACAAGAACTAATAAATAAATATAATAAAATAGTTGATGAAAAATTAAAATTAAAAGAAACTGAATTAATGAGTGTTTAATATGTTTAAGAAAAAGGAAGATTCTAATTTAAATACTGCTAAATTAAATAAATTAATTTCTTTAAGTCATAACGTTTTAAATGTTTTATTTATAGTTTTAATTGTAGCTGGTATTTATGTCGCAACTATTATATTAAAAGAAACACAAGTTTTAAGTTATTTATTTGTCTTTTTAAGTATTTTAACGCCATTATTTATAGGGTTAATAATTGCTTGGTTAATTAATCCCTTTGTTTCTTATTTACACACAAAGGGAATAAGAAGAGCGTTTGGAGCAACCTTATGTTATTTAATATTCTTTATTATTATTTATCTAATATTAAATTCATTAATTCCATTGTTAGCAAATCAGATCAATGAATTTGTAGTCAATACAATTCCAGTAGTTTTTGATAATGTAGAAAATTGGATTAATATAGCTTTAAATGAAATGGCTAATATTGAAGGTTTTGATATTGAAGGTTTTAAAGAAGGTGTCTTTAGTCAAATTGAAGTGATTACAAAAGATATTACTAGTTCTTTACCAGATTTAGTTGTAACGTTTGTTTCATCATTATTCTCTGGAATTGGGGTATTTGTAATTGGTTTGATTATAGGATTTATGTTATTAATTGATTTTGATAAGTATACTTCTATGTTATTTAATTTAGTTCCAAAAAGACATAGAAGAGGAACTAAAGAAGTAGCTGATGTTATAGAACAACCACTTAGAAGATATATCACAGGAGCTTTGATTGATTGTAGTGTTGTATTTGTAATTAGTTCAATTGCTTTTAGTCTTATTGGATTAGAATCAGCTTTATTATTCGCTTTATTCTGTGCGATAACAAATATTATTCCTTACTTTGGACCATATATTGGTGGGGCTCCAGCTGTTTTAGTTGGACTTACTCAAAGTTGGCCAATAGGTATTGGAGTATTTATTTCAATAGCTGTTTTACAGTTTTTAGAAGGAAACTTCTTACAGCCTTATATCATGAGTAAGACAACAAAATTAAATCCTATTATTATCATTTTAGGATTATTAGTATTTGGACATTTCTTTGGTATACTAGGTATGATTCTATCAACACCTGTATTAGCTATTTTTAAAGAATTATTTACTTATTTCAATGAAAAATATGATTTGATAAATGTAAAAGTTGAGTGATTTCTCGACTTTTTTATTTGTTTAATGTTATAATATTTAAGTGATGTATATGAAGAAAGTATTAATTTTATTATGTTTATTTATAACAGGTTGTGGGAAACAAGATTATAGTGAGAATTTTTTTTACATGGATACTTTGATTAATGTAAAATTATATAATGTTGAAGAAAAAAAAGCAGAGGAAGCTTTTTTAAAAATAGATGAACTTTATTCTAAATATGAACTTATTGCTAGTAAGTATGAAGTTAATAGTGAACTATATTTAGTTAATAATAATATGGATTATGAATTATCAAGTGAGTTATTAGAACTAATTAATTTAGGGATTAATTGGTATGATGAGAGTAATGGTTTATTAAATATAAATATGGGTAATATTACTAATCAGTGGACTATATTTAGAAATGAATTAATATTTCCTAATAACTTAAATATTAATACTTCAATAGATAATATAGTTATTGATAATAATAAGATAATTTATAATGAATATTTAAATATAGATTTAGGAAGTATTGCTAAAGGGTTTGTTACAGAAAAAGCTGGAGATATATTAAATGAAATGAATTTAGAATATATTATAAATGCTGGTGGGAATGTTAAAACACATAGTGAATCAAGAGATTATAAAATAGGTATTAAAAGTCCTATATCAAACGAGAATATAATGATTATTGAAGACAAAACTGTTAGTGTTGCTACTTCGGGTGGTTATGAAAGATTTATAGAGTATGAAGGTACCCTATACCACCATATAATAGATCCTAAAACAAATTATCCTGCTAATTATATGAAGAGTGTTACAGTTATTAGTGATGATGCTTTATTAAGTGATATTTTATCTACTGTTTTATTTTTAATGCCTATAGAAGATGGGAAAGAATATATAAAAGATTATGAAGTTTCTGTAATATGGTTTTCAAATGACGATGAAATAATTAAAAGTGAGAATTTTAAATATGAATAAGAATGATATTATATTAATTGTTATGTTACTTATTATTAGCAGTTTTATTTATTTAATATATTATTTAAATGAAGATAATGGAAATACAGCTTTAGTTTATTATGAAAATGATATTGTATTAACAATTGATTTAAATGTTAATAATAATTATGTTGTAGATGGTTATAATGGATTAGTTTATATAGAAGTAAATAATAAGCAAATAAGGGTTACTGAAGAAACTAGTTTATATAACTTATGTAGTAAACAAGGTTATATTAATAATTCAAATGAAAAGATTATCTGTTTACCAAATAAAGTAGTGATCGAGATATCTGGTGATTTAATAGATACAGAGGTGTATTAATGAGAAAATTTGTTAGATTATCGCTTTTGTTATCACTAGCTATAGTTTTAAATATTATAGAAACTAGTATCCCATTTTTTGGAGGACAAATACCGGGTTTAAAACTAGGATTAGCTAATATAGTAACTTTATTTGTTTTATATAAATTTTCATTTAAAGATGCTTTATATGTGGGTATTTTAAGAGTGTTTTTAGTGGGTATGTTAAGAACTGGTTTATTTAGTACAACATTTTTATTTAGTTTAACAGGTGTAATAATTAGTATAGTAATGATGTTTTTATTTAAAAGATTTTTTTCAATTGTTGGGGTGTCAATAATTGGAGCTATTTCTCATAGTGTGGGGCAATTAGTAATGGCTTTAGTATTAATTAATACTAATATGTTTTATTACTTACCAGTTTTTATTGTAGTTAGTATTATTACAGGAACTGTTATTGGGATTTTGTGTAAACACTTATTAGAACACTTTGAATCTGACTTGATTTATGAGGAACTTTAATATATAATTATATAGGAGGTAGTTATGAAAATTTTATTAATTATGACAATTTTATTTTTAGTGGGATGCGAAAATTCTATGACTGAAGGTACTTATGTAGGAACTGCAATAGATACATATGGTGGGGAAGAGAATACTGCTAAAGCTTTAATTACAATAGATGAAACAGGTAAAATTACAGATGTTGAACTAGATGTTTCATATACAAAAGATGGGGTAGTTACATCTAAAAAAGAACTAGGGGATTCTTATGGAATGAAAGAAGGCAACAGTGATTATGGTTTTGCTGCATTAGAGTGGTATGAACAAATTGAATTACTAGAAAAAGCTGTAATTGAAAACCAAGGTATTGATTTTATTACTATGGATGAAAGTGGTAAAACTGATGCAGTTTCAGGTTGTACTGTACAAATAGAACCTTTATATAACGCTATTGAGGAAGCTTTAAAGAAAGCTAAATAGCTTTTTTTTATCTAGTAGTTATGAAAAAGTATATTATTTATATAGTATTATTAATTTCATCTATCATACTTGCTTATGCCTTATATTATGGTATAAGATTTAACGATGCAACTTTTGAACAATTTTATTACTCAGCTATTTTTGTTAAGGGAACAGGCGTTAATTCCTTTTTAGACATGATTATAATTATTGTTTTAGAAACAGTTTTAATATTTAGTTTATTTGTATTGATGATGAAGTTTAAGGAAAAATTAAAAATAAAAATTAAAAACAAGGATTACCACTTATTTAAAAGTGATGTTAAGTTTACAATAATAGTACTTAGTATTTCTTTTATTTTACTTGCTAATAGTGTTAATCTGATAGATTATATTATGGGACAAGTTAAAAATTCTGATTTTTATTTAAAACACTATGTTGATCCAAGAGATGTTGAAATAACATTTGATGGTGATGAGAATAATTTGATTTATATTTTCTTAGAATCGTTTGAATCCGGCCTTGTTAGTACTGAAAATGGTGGTTTTTATGATTATAAAGTTGTTCCTAATTTAGAAAACCTAGCTTTAGAAAATACAAACTTTTCTCCTAATGATAAATTAGGTGGAGCTTATGTTTTTAAAGGGAATAGTTGGACTATGTCTGCTATGTTAGGACAAACTTCAGGTATTACTATGAATTTACCTTTAGGTTCAGTTGTTTATGATGAGGCAACTGGTTATATGGAAAATTTAGTTACTATTGGTGATATTTTAAATGAAAATGGATATCAAAATTATTTAATGATTGGCTCAGATGGTGATTTTGCTGGTAGAAAAGATTACTTTCAAGACCACGGGGATTATGAAGTATTTGATTATTATACTGCTATAGAAGAAGGTAAAATTGATGAAGATTACTTTGTTTTCTGGGGATATGAAGATTTAAGATTATTTGAATATGCTAAAGAAAAAATTGTAACTTTAGAAGAGCCTTTTAACTTTACAATGTTAACAGTTGATACTCATTTTACAGATGGTTATTTAGATTCTGAATGCGCTGAACCTTTTGAACAAGCTTATTTAAATGCATATAACTGTAGTGATAAAAAGGTAAATGAATTTATTGAATGGATTAAACTTCAAGATTTTTATGAAAATACTACTATTGTTATAGTGGGGGATCATAATTCAATGCAAGTAATTGATAAAGATATGGAAAATTTTGTCTTTAATACATTTATTAATTCTAAAGTTGAAACAGATTTTACTAAAAATAGATTATTTTCTACTCTAGATATGTTTCCAACTACTTTAGCTGCTATGGGAGCTACTATAGAAGGTGACAGACTAGGACTAGGTGTAAATTTATTTTCATCTGAGCTTACTTTAATAGAACAATATGGGTACGATTTTTTAAATGAAGAATTACAAAACAAATCAAACTTTTATAATGATAAATTTTTATATTAAGTTCTTTTAAGAACTTTTTTTATTCGACAAATTGTTGTCTCATAGTCTAGTATAATTATTCATATAGTGGAATAGGTGGAATATGAAAAAAAAGAAAAAAAGTATGCTTTTACCCCTTGTAGTATCAATAGTTGTATTTAATTTTTTACTTAATAGAATAGAAATTAATTCTAATATAATAAATTTTATGTTAAGCTCTTCTAATTCACATTTTGCTTCAAAAGAAGATGAGGGTTTTAGTTCTATATTTTTAGATTTAATAGGAATAGAGTTGGATAATCCTGTTTCAATATTAGAAAGTAATGTCGTTTTTAATGAAAATAAAGAACCAATGTTTACTTATATGAATAATCAAAATATTGTTAGTAATCCTGTTGTTTATATTTATAATACACATCCTACTGAATATTATGTAGATGATTATTTAACTGAATACAATTTAAGACCTGGTGTTTTAACTGCTTCATATGTATTACAAGAACAGTTAAACAGTATGGGAATTAATACAATAGTTGAAGAAAAAAATGTCTATAACTATTTACTTGAAAACGATTTAGATTATAATTCGAGTTATGATGTGTCAAGACTTTATTTAGAAGAAGCAATTAAAGAGTATCCATCTCTTGAATTAATTATTGATATTCATAGAGATGCGATACCAAGAGATTCATCTTATGTTGAAATAGATGGAAAGCCTTACGCTAGAATAATGTTTGTTATGAATGAAGCTTATGAAAATTATGATAACTCTACTAGTTTTAATAATTTAATTGATAGTAATTATCCTGGATTATCAAGAGGGATATATGAAAGAGAATACCATTTTAACCAAGATTTAAATACTAATATCTTTTTATTAGAAGTAGGAAGTGATAAAAATAGTTATGAAGAGGTATTAAATACAGTAGAAGCTTTTTCTTTAATGATAAAGGAGTATTTAAATGAAGGATAAAAAAAAATTAAATAAAGTATTAAGAAATTTCTTGTTTTTATTATTTTTTATATATGTGACTATTTTTGTTAGTAATGAGTTAGGTTATTATGATTATCAAAAAACTAAACAAGTAACTTTAACTAATGAACAAATAGAAAAATTTGAAGAAGATATAAAAAATGGTATCGATATTTCAATAGAAGATTATGTGGTTGATATTAAAAAAGATTATCAAAATACTTTATCAGAGGCTAGTTTAGGATTTTCTAATTTTATTTCCAAAACTGTTAAAAAAGGAACTGAAAGTGTATTTAATGCTTTAGGAAAATTTGTGTCAAGTTAAGTTTAAGTGTATTTTAATTATTTTTATTCCGTGGTATAATTTTTATAGGATGGTTTATATGGAAAAAAATAGTTATACTACTAGTAATTGTATTCTTGATTCTAGTTGGTAGTTTGGTATTTTGTATTTAATGATAGAGATACTGAATTAGAAAAATGTCAAATTAAAGAAGAAATGAATATAGAAAGAACAAGATAATAGTTAATCGCTGAATTTGACAAAATTAAAAAAAGTGTTATAATAATGGCATATTATTTTTAAAGGGGGAAAATATATGAAAATAATGAATTTAAAAAAATTGAGAGAAGGTATGTTACAAAAAGTTTTACCATTCGCATTAACTGCAGTAGTTATTGGTGGGGTACAAGGTAAATCTGAAGCAGCTAATCTTGATTTAACCACTACTATAGATGATTCTATAGAAAGTGTTAAAGAAATAAATACAAGCAAAGAAATTAGTGAAGCAGAAGACTTAATACATGAATTAGAAATAAAAAAGGATGAAATTTATAATATTATAGCAAACTTTGGATTTGATGTTAAAGAGAGTATGTCAAAAGAGCAATCATTGGCTTTATTAGGATTTTATTTAGAATTATATGAAGAAACTTTTGATAAACTTGCAAAGACAGCATCAAAATATCCTGAAGAGGCATTAGAAAAATATTATGAAGAAACAGAAGAAGAAATAAAAATAGTTTACGAGCAAGTTACAGGTATTGAAATTCCAAAAAATTTCAATAAATATGTTAAATATACTATCAATAATAACGATATTATAGCATATGATTCTAAAGAAGAAGAAATTGTTGTAGTGTCAATTCCAATGATTGGGAACGATGGTTATGATAGTATTGTGTATGGAGAAGATGATGATCGTAAACTTTTAAGAGTGTCTGAGGTTGAAAAATTTGAAATACAAAATAATATATTAAAACAGGAATTATTAAAGATTGAATCAAATATAGAAGCTGGATATTATAAATACAATACAGAAGACGTATTTGCAAAAGCTATTCTTGCAGCGCTAACTAAGGCTGAATTAGTAGGAGTGGAAGCTCCAACAAAATATGTAATAGATTATTATGTAAATTTATTAGTAGAAAAAGTAGCGAAAGAAGAAAATGAAAGAGAATCAAGTTTATGGGCAGCTATTAATGAATTAAATATTGGTGAACAATCAACTTCTGATACTAATACGACTGACGTTAATACAACAAGATATGAGAAATTAAATATATATACTGATCTTTATGGTTATTATTATAAAGATACAGTTACTAATAAAGTTGGTTATTTTAAAGATGGTATATTTGTTGAATCTAATATGATTTTAGGTGAAGAAAAACCAAGTATTCCTTATTATAAGTCATCATCGTTTGAATATTATCCTGAAGAAAATGTACTTGTAAAAAGATTTTAGTATAAGTAAAGGTAAAACAGTGTTATTAAGCTGTTTTCTTTTTTTTATTATTGTAACAAACAAAATTTCGTATTTTTGTTGACACAGTTTTAATTATGATATATAATTAGCTTATAGGAGTTATAAGTTAGGAGAAAATTATATGACAAAAAGTAATGATAAAGTATTATTAGATCAAGTATTAGCCGATATTGAAAAACAATTTGGTAAAGGTGCAGTAATGAAATTAGGTGATAATAAAAAAATGGAAATAGATGTTATATCATCTGGGTCTTTAGCCTTAGATAAGGCTTTAGGTATAGGTGGTTATCCTAAAGGGCGTATTATTGAAGTATATGGGCCAGAATCATCTGGTAAAACTACTATTGCTCTACATGCGATAGCTGAAGCTCAAAAAGCGGGCGGAAGAGCTGCATTTATTGATGCAGAAAATTCATTAGATCCACAGTATGCTAAAGCACTAGGTGTTAATATTGATGAATTATTATTATCTCAACCAGATAATGGTGAGCAAGCATTAGAAATATGTGAAGCATTAGTAAGAAGTGGAGCTATTAGTATAATAGTAATAGATTCTGTAGCTGCTTTAGTACCACAAGCAGAAATAGAAGGTGAGATGGGCGATTCTCATATAGGTTTACAAGCTAGACTTATGTCCCAAGCTCTAAGAAAACTAGCTGGTATTATTAATAAGACTAATACAATAGCTATATTTATCAATCAATTAAGAGAAAAAGTAGGGGTTATGTTTGGAAATCCTGAAGTTACTCCGGGTGGAAGAGCTTTAAAATTTTACTCTTCAATTAGATTAGATATAAGAAAATCAGAACAAATAAAATTAGGAACTGATATCATTGGTAATAAAACAAATATTAAAGTAGTTAAAAATAAAATGGCTCCTCCTTTTAAAACATGTACTGTTGATATTATGTATGGTGAGGGTGTATCAAAAGAAGGAGAATTAGTTGATATTGCTAGTGATATGAATATAATAGAAAAAAGTGGTGCATGGTATTCATAC
>CAYJEP010000009.1:0-808 GCA_964369555.1 uncultured Muribaculaceae bacterium
TAACTTTAGGTTTTGTTTCAACCTTAGTAGTTTTATTAACTTTAGGTTTTGTTTCTACTTTAGTAGCTTTATTAACTTTAGGTTTTGTTTCAACCTTAGTAGTTTTATTAACTTTAGGTTTTGTTTCTACTTTAGTAGCTTTATTAACTTTAGGTTTTGTTTCAACCTTAGTAGTTTTATTAACTTTAGGTTTAGATTCCACTCTAGTTGTTTTAGTATTAGATGATTTAACTAATCTTTTCAAATCATCTTTTTTAATAACCTTCTTTTTACCACTTGCCATAATTAAAACCTAAAATACAAAAACGGATTATAAGTATCACTAACTAAGAATGCTACTGTGATGATAAACAAGACTACATAAAGTAATGTTTGTAACCATTTTATATTTTTCCTTTCTTTAAATATTGGTGTTGATAAAACCATAGCTATTAAAATAATAATAATATAGTTAGATAAATAAAATTTAAATGTATGATCTATAAATCCATTTCCATTAAATCCAAATAAGATTGAACCAAAATCAAATAATTTTCCTAAGTCATCAAATGCAAAGATATAGAAACTTATTAAGATTAAGAATAAAGTTATAATATGTCTAAATATATTTGGTATTTTTTCTAAATATTTATTTAAAACATATTTTTCTAGAATTAATAAGATTCCAAAATATAATCCCCAAAAAATAAAATTCCATGAGGCACCGTGCCAGAAACCTGTTGCTAACCATACTATAAAGATATTTCTTAATTGGTTAGTTTTATTTCCACCTAATGGGATATATAAATAATCTTTAAACCATCTAGAT
>CAYJEP010000009.1:818-19401 GCA_964369555.1 uncultured Muribaculaceae bacterium
TTTTGCTATAAATGGGTAATTGAAGTTTTCTGGATAATCAAATCCAATCATTTTACCTATACCAATAGCCATATCAGAATATCCTGAAAAATCAAAATAAATTTGTAACGTAAACGCTATTATAGCTAACCATGCTGATAAAACTGATATCTCACTATATGGAAGTGTAGATATTAATGTAAATAAATAACCTAAATTATTTGCTATTAACACTTTTTTAAATAACCCTCTTAAAAATCTTGCTAATCCTAAATTGAAGTTATTAAATGTTACTTTTCTTTTATGTAGTTGTTTACTGACTTCTTCATATCTAACAATCGGACCCGCTATTAATTGTGGGAACATAGATACGTAAGTAATAAAGTTTAAAAAGTTTTTTTCAGCTTTAACCTCACCACGATATACATCTACTGAGTAACTCATAGTTTGAAAAGTAAAGAAACTTATTCCAATAGGTAACCCTAATTTTAAAAGTGGTATACTTATATTAAATAAGTTATTAATGTTTTCTATTAAAAAGTCACTGTATTTAAAAAATCCTAATAAAGATAAATTAATAATGATAGAACATGTTAAAAATAGTTTCTTCTTTTTACCTTTTTCAATTAATCTACCTAGTACGTAATCAACTATTGATGAAAAAATCATCAATATTATATATACAGGCTCACCCCATGCGTAAAATACTAAACTAAATAATAATAGTAAAATATTTTTAAATGGTAGTAAAAAATATAAAATTAAGAAAATAGGTAAAAAGAAAAAAAGAAAAGGAATACTACTAAAAACCATTAATTTTTAATTGCATCGAATACTAAATCATTGTTATATGAAACAATATAAATTAAGTATTCTCCTAATTGTTCTTCTTTTCTATTTTTAACAAGTTCATATTGTTCTGGTAAATAAGTAGACCATTGTGTTTCTAAATTAGTCATATATAAGTCTAATTTTTCTTTAACTAAGTCTTCTTTACCTTCAGCTGGTTTTACAATAATATAAGTTGATGATGATACTACAAATGTAGGTACTTTCATAGTAAATTCTTCTACATCTTCACTAGTTAACCCTAGTAATGTTTCCATTTGTTCAGAATCAACATTCATCATAGCATTAAAAACTAATGCTTCACTGTTTTTAACACTTTCTAAAACTTTAGTATTATCACTTGAAGCGATAAAAATTAAATAACCTTGATATTCTTCTACTAATAAATTTTCTAATTCTAAATTATTGATAGCTGTTTTAATAGCTTCTTTATCTGAAATAGGTTTAAAAATAGCTAATAATTCTTTAGTATCTTCATTATACTGAACATTATATTCGCTAACTAATGAACTATCTAATCCTAATTTTAAAGAAAAATCAAAATCATAAATATATGATAATTCACCATATACACCCATACTAAATATATCAATCGATTGAATATCTAGCTCTCCAGTTTTTAAGTTATCTAATTCAACTGTAATAGCTTCTAAATCTAAATTTACTTCTTCTTGACATCCTGTCAACATAAGTGTACAAATTACTATAATTGTACTTAATAAAACTTTTTTCATTATTTTTCCTCACATTCTAAATATAATATATAAGTTTCTTCATATAATATTATTGTTTTATCATCTATATTATTTTTATAAACATCATATTCAGTCCCATTTAATGATGTAACACCAAGTTTTTCTCCTAATTCATAATCACCTATTACAGAACAATATATTTTATTATTAAACTGTACTAGTGTAGAACTTCGACTACTTATTGGGATAATCTCTTCTTGATGTGATGAGAATACAATAAACATAAGCATTAAACAAGCCAACGAGACTTGCTTAAACACCATAACCCCCCCAGATTTTTGTGTTTTGATATTTTGTAGCATTTTTTCTTTTTGGGGATTAGATGGAATAATTTTTTCTAATGAACGTTTCATAATTCCTCACTCCCTAATTTTTCCTTTAACAATTGTCTACCTTTAGAAAGATGTGTTCTAACTGTCGATTCATTTATCAGTAGTAATGTTGAAATTTCTTTTGTATTAAACCCCTCATAATAATACATGTATATAACCTGTTTATATTTAGTTGGTAAAGATAATACCCCCTCTATAATTTCATTATCTTTATCTTTAAACTTTACTTCTATTTCTTCTTTCAAGCATGTATTTTTGTTCCACCAGCTCTTAAAATGATTTTTACACAAGTTAGTAGCAGTTACAATAAACCAAGCTTTTTCATGTGTTAAATTTTCAAATACAGGATTATATTTCAAATACTTCATAAAAGCATTTTGAGTCATATCCTCACTATCAGATTTATTTTTCATGTAAATAAAGCAAATTCTATAAACGGTTTCAACATTACGGTCATAAATGATATCGAACTCACTATTATCTAGTAAATTCAGATAAAATCACCTCTTCCATATATAATACAATTCAAAACTACAAAACGTTGAGATAAATTTTATAAAATTTATATTCATGTATATTTTACCATATAAAACAGTAAAAAAATAGTCTATTTAAGGATATAAAAAACTTAAAAATAAATTTAATTATTTCTAAGTTTAGAATTTGTTTTAGATTCGACATCAGTAATTATTTTATTTAATAAATTATTGATATCTTCATCGTTTAATGTTTTATTACTATCATTAAATGTTAATGAATAAGCTATTGACTTTTCATCTTCACCTACATTCTCACCAACATATATATCAAACACTTCGATGTTAGTTAATAATCTTGATGCAGACTTTTTAATAACGTTTTCTATTGAAGAAGAGTTTGTATTAATATTAGTGACAAAAGCTAAATCTTTTATAATAGATGGATATTTAGAAATTTCTTTAAATTTTAAAGGTTTAACTTCTTTATCTAGTTCATTCATATTAAGTTCAGATACATAAACATTATCTTTATTGATTGAAGGATGAACTCTACCAATAAATCCTATTTTATTTCTATCAAGTAATATATCTGCAGACATACCAGGGTGAAGAGATTTATTTTCACTTATAACAAATGAATATCTATTTTTAAATCCTAAATAATCTAGTAAATTTTCAACTAATCCTTTAAGTAAATAAAAATCTACTTTAACATTAACATTGTTAAATTTACTATTAATATAATCACCAGACATAAGCATTCCTATTTTACTTATTTCATTATAATTATTATCATATGTTTTACTTATTTCATATAAATTAATATTAGTTACTTTTCTAGATTTATTATAATCATAAACATTTAATAATGATGGGATAATGCTAGTTCTTAATACTGCTTTATCACTACTCATTGGATTAGGTAAGCTTAAATTTTCTCTACCATCTTTAAAAATATCACTCATTTCTTTACTTGTTAATGTATAAGTTTTTGTTTCGTTAAGTCCTAAAGTACGTAATCTTTTAGAAATTAGTTTTCTTATTTTAACATCACCTATATATTGACCTTTTTTAATTTCTACTTTTGGTAGTGTAGAAGCTAAGTTGTGATATCCATATAATCTTCCTATTTCTTCAGCTATATCATTAATATTATTATCAAAATCTAATCTTCTATTAGGAATAGTACAAGTAAATACTTTATCTTCTAATTTATAATCAAAATCTAATCTTTTTAATTCAGTTTTAATATCAGAATCTGTTAAAGTTATCCCTAACATTTTATTGATTTCTTCTGTTTTAAATTTGATTATATTTTCTTTTCTTAAAACTAAATCATGCTTTATAGTCCCTGTTAATACTTTAGCATTTGCGTATTTTTCCAGTAACTGGCAAGCTCTATCAATAGCAAAATATGTATACTCATAGTTTAAACCTTTACCAAATCTGATTGAAGCTTCACTTCTTAAATTTAATCTATTTGCTGTATTTCTAACACTTATTGCATCAAAGATAGCTGATTCTATTAAAATAGTTTTAGAAAACTCATCGACTTCTGTATTTGTTCCGCCCATAACACCAGCTATACAAATAGGTTTTAAAGAATCTGTTATAACTAAATCATTAGTTAAATCTCTTTCTTTATCATCTAAAGTAACTATAGTTTCATTATTAGCTTCCCTTACTATAATTTTGTTACCTAGTTTATCTTTATCAAAGAAATGTAGTGGTTGACCATACTCTAACATTACATAATTAGAAATATCAACAACATTATTAATCGGTCTCATTCCAGCTGATATTAATCTTTTTTTAATAAAATCTGGTGATTCTTTGATTTCTATATCTGTTACCATTTTAGCTAAATATAATGGACATTTATCTGTTTTTATTTCTAGTTCAAAATAATCTTTAATATCAGTTTTTATTTCATTGTAACTTATTTCTGGTAAATTAACTTTTTTACCTAATATTGCTCCTACTTCATAAGCAAAACCAATATGTGAATAACAATCATTATTTCTATGTTTATGTACATCTAACTCATATAAAGTATCACCATAACCTAGTAATTCTAAAGGATCTTCCCCTACTTCTACATTACTATCTAATTCAGTAATTCCTTTGTTATATAATTCTTCTGTTTTTTCTTCTAAACCTAATTCATATAGTGCGCAAATCATACCATTAGATAAAACACCTCTAATTTTTGATTGCTTAATTTCAAAGTTACCTGGTAATATAGCTCCTGGCAACGCTACTATAACTTTTAATCCTTTTCTTACATTTGAAGCACCACAAACTATTTGTGTTACCTCACTACCTATATTTACTTGACAAATATTTAAATGATCAGAATCCGGATGATTAACACATTCAACTACTTCTCCAACAGTTAAATTATTTATTTTAGTTGAAACAACTTGTTCAACATTAATACCAGCCTTAGTTACTTTAACCGCTAATTCATTTAAATCTTCATCTATTTCAATGTAGTCTTTTACCCAATTTAAACTAATCATACTTCTCTCCTATCAAAATTATTTACTCTTAAATCTGTCATATAAAATGTTCTTACATCATTAATTCCATATTTAAGCATTGCAAGTCTTTCAGCTCCAAAACCAAAAGCAAATCCACTCCAAACTTTCGGATCATATCCACCATTTGTTAATACATTAGGATGAACAATGCCAGCTCCTGCCACTGTAATCCAACCAGTATTTTTACATATACTACACCCATCACTACAATTAAAACAACTAATATCTATTTCAACTGAAGGTTCTGTAAATTGGTAATAACTTGGTCTAAATCTAGTTTTAGTTTTACTACCAAATAATTTTTTACAAACTTCATCAATAGTTCCTTTTAAATCAGATAAACTTACCTCTTTATCTACTAGTAATCCCTCTATTTGCATAAATTGATGAGAATGAGTAGCGTCATCATCATCTCTTCTATATGTTTTTCCAGGACAAATCATTCTAATAGGATTACCCCCTTTATTTTCTAACATAACTCTAGCTTGAACAGGTGAAGTTTGACTTCTTAATAATAATTCCTCATCTTTAATATAAAAAGTATCTTGAGCATCTCTTGCAGGGTGACCTTTTGGTATATTTAACATCTCAAAATTAAATCTATCTTCCTCTACTTCAGGACCATCAACAACATCATACCCCATTGACATAAATAATTCTTCTACTTCTTCAATTAATTTTTCTAAAATATTTGGTTGTCCAACTAGAACACTAGTTCCTGATAAACTAATATCAATCTTTTCAGATTCTAACTTTTTATTTAGTTCTAATAATTCAATTTCCTTATTTTTATTATCAAACAACTCATTCATTTCATTTTTAAGACCATTTATAATCGGACCAAATTCTTTTTTTTCTTCTATAGATAAACTACCTAAACTAGCAACTAATTCACTTATTTTACCCTTTTTTCCTAAATATTCAACCTTAAAATCATATAGCTCTTTATTATCTTTTATACTACTAATTTTATTTAATATTTCTTCTTTTATTTTTATAACATTCTCTTTCATATTTACCTCCATTTTTTTATTATATCTTTAGGAATATTTAAATTTCCTTTTCCTACTTTTAAATTAATACCCGGTTTATTATCTCCGTGGTAGTCAGTTCCACCAGAAATTAATAAATTATTTTTATGACAAAGATCTAAAAGATAGCTTATTTGTTCCTCAGTAAATGAACTGTGATAACACTCAAATCCATCAATATCCTCTTTTAATGACTCTTGAATAACTGTCTCATAATTATTTTTATATTCAAAAGCATGAGCTATAAATATTTTTAAATCTTGTTTTCTTAATTTTTTAATCACTTCTTTTAAATTCATAAAGTTAACACTTGGATTACAATAAAATATACTATTTTTATCTGAAACATATTTTCTATAAAATAAACTAGGATTATCAATGATATCTTTACTAACCTTTATATCAATATTATTTTCTTTTACATATTTTAAAAAATAAGTCACCGGAAAATCAAGCGCATCATAGTCATCAATTAATTCTTTATTAACTAAAATATTATTGTTTATACAAGCATCATATAAAATCTTTAATTCATTTTTAAATCGTTGTTCTTTGATAGGAACTAACTCTTTTAATAATAAATTAAATTCATCATATTTAAAATTGTAAACTAATATTTCAATTGGTATCCCACTAACATGTGTATTTAATTCAATTCCAGTTATAATCTCACCAGAATAATAATCTTTAACATTAATGTTTTTTAATTCTTGATAAACATCACATGTATTGTGGTCAGTTATAGAAATAACTTCTAACTTATTCTTTTCAGCTAGTTTTAATAAACTAATTAAATTATCTGTTCCATCAGAATATGTTGAATGAACGTGTAAATCTATCATGATATCCTCCTTAATAAAAAAAATTCTATAAATTTAAGGACGTTTAAAACGTGGTACCACCTTAATTTATAGAATTTATCTACCTTAATTTAACTATAACGCGTTACCGATTAAACTCAAAAGGTGAATTCGCAGAACCTTAATACTAATTTCCACCAACCATTAGTTCTCTATAATTAAGCAGCAAACCCGAAAGTTTGTGGTTCTTCTGTTACTATTTCTTCATCACTGTTTATATTATTAGGAAACTCAAACACTTGTGCTTGGGATTTTCCTTGGGCTTCTTTTTGTGAATTATTAATTCCTAAAACAATTTCTTTTACTACTTCTATTGTATTAGTTAATTCTGGATGTTCATGTACATAAGCTCTAGGATCAATCGTTAAAATATCTAAAACTTTTTTCGTCTTATCAACAGATGTATTCATTTCAATCATAAATTTCGTCAATTCTTTTAACGCACTTGAATATTCTTTTTTACCACTATTAAGTAAATAATTCATATTTTCAAATGTTTTTTTTGCACTCATAATTCACTCCCTAACCTATTACACTAAGTATTTTATTAATATCATTACTAAAATATGCTTGAATTAAAGGTTCCTCACCAATTATTATTTCTAACATTGTGGCTACAGCTACTTCTTCTTCAAATTCGCTTTCAGCTTCATTTCCTACTAGAAACATAGCTAACTTCTCAGTATATCCATTATTTAATGCTTCATATTTGTTATCAACATTAAATCCTGAATAAGTTTTATTAGAGGTAATTACATTAAGTAATTCTCTCATTAAGATGAATTTATAATCAACAATATCTGCTTTAGATTGATTAATATAAATTGTGTTTTCTAAAACATTATATTTAGAAGCATTTACAATTAAGAATTTACTTCCCTTTATAATATTTAGAGTTTTTATTCTTTCATTTAAGATATTCAAATTTACATTTGGAAATCTTTTATTAAAGATGATTATAAGTTCTAGTAAGTATTGTTTAATTTCAGTAGTTATATTTGGATTAGAATTTAATGAATTTGTTATTTCGTTTATTCCGATCATTTTAATCACCTTTTAATATGATAACATATTATTTTTTTTATTTCAATTAAATTTCACAAAATATTTTTTTTTCTTCCTAAAGATGTTATAATCTTGTTAGGTGATTGAGATGATTGGAATTATAGCTGAATATAACCCCTTCCACTATGGACATTTATACCATTTAAATGAAGTTAAAAAAATGTTTCCAGATAAAAAAATTTGTTTAGTGTTAGCAGGACACTTTTTAAATAGAGGTGAAGTTAGTGTTGTTAATAAATGGGATAAAACTAAAGTAGCTTTAAAATATGGTATTGATTTAGTAGTAGAACTTCCATTTGCATTTGCAACTCAAGCTGCTGATATATACGCTTATGGTGCGATTAGTATATTACATAATTTAAAATGTGAATATGTAGTTTTTGGTTCGGAATCAAATGATATTGAAGTATTAAAAAAACTAGCTAGTAAAAAAGATGAATCTAGTATTAAAAAATATATTAAAAATGGATTTAATTATCCTAAGGCTATGTCTTTAGTAAATAAGGATTTATTAAGTACTGAAATAAATACACCTAATGATATACTAGGGGTTAGTTATATAAAAGCTATAAATAAATTAAATAGTAATATTAAACCTATTACTATTAAAAGAACAAATGATTACCACAACCAAGAATTAAATAGTAAAATAACTAGCGCATCAAGTATTAGAAAAGGTTTGAAAGATGGTTTAAATATAGATGAATTTGTTCCTACTAGTGAATATATAAATAATATTAATATAAATAGTTTATTTAAAATATTAAAACATAAAATTTATTTTGAAAATCTAGATAATTATAAAACTATAAATAAAGATATATCTAATTTACTTAAAAAACATATAGTTAGTAGTAACGATATGGATGAATTAATATCTAAAGTGAAAAACAAAAGTAATACTTATAATAAAATTAAAAGAGCTATTATACATATATTAACTAATTTTAAAGAAAGTGATAATGAACTTAAATATATCAGAATCTTAGGATATAGTAATAAAGGTAAAAACTATTTAAATAAAATAAAAAAAGAATTAAACATTCCTATTTATTCTAATTTTAATTCTAATCTACAAATTGAGTATAATGCGACTTTTGTTTATTCACAAATAACTAATGATGATATATTAAAACTTGAAACTGATATGAAACCAATTTATATAGAGTAATCTATATTTTTTTATTATAATAAGTAATTTTCTTCAAAGATTTACATTTTTTTTAATAAGTGTAAACAAAAAAACTATATAGTTCCTATATAGAATTTCTTTTTACCTTTTTTAATAACAATAACTAAAGAATCAATATAATCTTTTTCTTTTACTTCATAATCTACTTCAGTGATTTTAACATTATTAATACTAATAGCGTTACCTGTAATCATTTCACGTGCTTCTCTTTTTGATGAGCAAATATTATTATTAACTAAAATATCTATTAAGTTTGTATCTTTAACTTTGAATTTTTCTACATCTGTTAATGAATTAATAATATCTAAAGCTGATAATTTAGTAATATCTTCATTAAATAAAGAGTTACTTATCCTTACTGCTTTATCATATTCCTCACTACCATGGATAAATGTAACTACTTCCTTAGCAAAAGCTTTTTGAGCTTCTCTTAATTCAGGAGCTTCTTTTACTCTTAATGCATAATTTTCTATTTCATCTTTAGGTAAAAATGTAAATACTTTTAAATAATCAATAACCATTTCATCATCAGTATTTATTAAATATTGATATAACTCGTAGCTACTAGTTTTAGTTTTATCTAGCCATAAAGCATTTCCCTCAGATTTCCCAAATTTATTTCCCATTTTATCTAATATTAATGGCATAGTAAATCCATAAGCAGATTTCCCAGTTTTCTTTCTAATTAAATCCACACCAGCAGTAATATTTCCCCATTGATCAGAACCCGCTACTTGTAAAGTACAGTTTTTATTTTCATATAACCATAAGAAATCTAAAGATTGCATAATCATATAAGAAAATTCTGTATAAGTTATCCCACTATCTAACCTTCTTCTTATAATATCTTTATCTAACATATAGTTAATACTAAAATACTTTCCATAATCTCTTAAATAATCGATAAAATTAATATCTTTAGACCAATCATAGTTATCTACAATTTCAAATCCAAATAAATTTTTAACTTGATTTTTAATTCCAGTAATATTTTTATTTAATTCTTCTTTTGAAATCATATTTCTTTCAACTGTCGGTCTTGGATCTCCAATTAACCCAGTTGCGCCACCTACAAGTAGTAATGGATTATGTCCCGCATCCTTTAATCTTTTAGAAATTAAGAAAGATGAAAAATGTCCTAAGTGTAAACTATCTGCAGTTGGATCTGTTCCAATGTAAAATGTCATTCCGCCCTTATTTAGCTTATCTTCTAGTTCAGGACTAGTAATATCTTTAATTAACCCTCTATATTTTAATTCTTCAAATAATGTCATAATTTTTCCTCCTAATAATCACTTTCTAAGCGCTTTTTCACTATATTCATTTTTAGATAACAAGCTTTTTCTAATTCTTCATCAGAAATGCCTAAAATTTCTTTAATGTGTAAAGTATACACCAACATCATGTCTATTTTATCTGTTAAAACTTCTTTAAATAAATCAGTAGATAAAATAAATAGATGATTAAAACTGCTATATATATCATCTTTGATATCTTTTTTAGGGATTTCAATAACTTTTATGCCTAATTCATGATACCGATACAAAATCATCATTATACAATCAGCTAGTTCAAGCTTAACTTTTGATAAATCCATCTTTTTATTTGACCAATACTTAAAACATTTTGTTTCATTAGCTAGTTCAGCAATTTCAACTGTTAGTGATAAACTATTTTTTTCATCATAATTAGAAACATTTCCCAAATATAACTTAGAAAATTCATCATCAAGCTTTTTATTTTCCAAATATATTCTTTGTAAATAATTTTCATTTCCCATAAATTTCCCACTTTCTTTTTATTTCCCATAGTTTATAAAAAAAGCCCATAAATCTAAGGACGAAATAATCGCGGTACCACCTTAATTTATGAACTTTATCATACACTCTTGATTGATAACAGAATCACCCGTTTTAACTCCTAAACTGTATTTCGTAAATTTATTCTTGATTAGTTTTCAGCAACCACTAATTTTCTTATTACTAAATAAATCACTACTTAATTTTATTCAATGTCAAATTAATTATTATTATACTAGATATCGTTATTTAAATCAATTGTTTTGTGCATTTAACCAGTATATATTGTAAACTTTATTTTTTGATTTAATAAAAATCTCAGAATCATACACTCCATTGTTTTTTAAAATGATTTTATTTCCTGCTATATTATCTTTTTCACTTGTTAACATAACCTTATTTATTTCTAAATATTTACATTTTTCTAATATTAGACTTACTGCTTTTGAACCATATCCTTTTTTTCTTTCAGATGGTTTAATAAAACATTTTATATGCCCACCATATTGTTTTAATACTTCAGCATTTAAATTATGTCTAATTAGAATATGACCTACTATAGTTTGTCCATTCATTAAAAAATATACACTGGCTGCTACTCTCCCTTCTTTTACAACTCCGTTGTGTTCATCTATAATATTATTTAGCCATAATTCATAGTTATATTTATCAGTAAAATTTAAAAAATCATTTTCTTTATTTTCTTTTGAATATTCATCTACATAAACCAACCATTTTTCTTTATCCTCTATAGTTGGAAATTTTAAAGTTAAATCCATCTTTTCACTCTCCTATGCTTCTTAATTATAACATAGATATTGACTTTTTAAAATAATAATTATAATATATCTGCAGGTGATTTACGTGGAAAAATTAAATAGACATGGATATGATTATGATAGAATTAGCGTAGATAATAATAATCTTATTAAAAAATCTGTATTATCTTTTGAATCTGCTAAGTATATGAAATCTTTAGATTTTGACTTTATTTTAAAACCTACTGAAGTTATTAAAACTAAAAATGGTTCTTTACTTGTATACCCTTATTTAAGACATTATAAAGATTTATCAGAAATAAAAAGAAAATATAGTGATAAAGTGATTTTAATATTATTAGCTAAACAATTAAAATTTATTCAATCATTACACAAAAATAATATTATTCACTCTGATATTTTCCCTCCAAATATTATGATTAATGATTATTTAAATATGAAAATAATTGATTTTGATGCGGCTGTTATAAATAGCACAATTACGGAAGAGTGTATTTATGAAGATTTAGATATAAATACTATTATTGATAAATGTATTTTGGAAGACAAAACAAATACACTATCAATGTATTTATTTAGACTATTAAATGGATATTTTAAAGATGAATATGAATTTGATTTAAATATTGATAAGTTAAATATAGAGCCTCAAATCAAATATAAATTTCAACAACTATTATTTAAAGAAACTAAAATTGATGATGATGATTATTTATTTGATGAAGTAAGATTTTTATTAAAAAAACAAGATAAGTACTTAAACTAATCTTGTTTTATTTTGTCCAATAATCTTTATATTCTCTTGTTATAATTGATTTATCAAAAGGTGTTAACAACATGCTTCTACCTTTATCATTTAAAATTTCTAAATTTTCTTCAATGTTAGTTAGCTCATTCATAATAATATCATAATCTTTTGGAAACAAGTAATATAATCCAATTGCCATTTGTTGGTGATCTCCCGTTTTTTTAACAGTGTCGCCCACTTTTTTGTACATAGCATCATACACCAAATATTCACTATTTTTAATAATATCTAATCCTTTTATTTCATCTATAGTTCCCTCTTCAATAGGTACGATATAATAAAACCCTATTTTATTATCTAATAGATACGAGTCTTTAATTTTATTAAAATTAGTGATTTCACCACCCATAACATATGAAATCAAACTTTCACTAAGATCTATATTTAAAGCTTTTTCATAAATTCTTTCATACTCTAACCCAGTCAATCTAATACCGGGATCATAAAAACGTACAGTATCATTATCAACAAAACCTTGAAAGAAAATAGGTGCATTCTTTATATTTAGATTTTTCAACATTTTTATTACTTTATCATTAACATTTTTTAAATACATTTCTGCGTATTTAGAAGGATGAACCATAGTGTTGAAATGTCTATCCATTTCATCTTTTTTATTTCCGCAATGAATATCGCCCATTTTATACATTGTAGCTTCTCCATCTTTAACAATGTATCCAACTGTAATATTGGGATAATCACCCATATATTTTTGAATAATGAAACTTTCCTTATCTTGAGATTCTAAAGATGTTAAAGGAATAGCTTTTAATAGTTCTTCTTTATTTTCACATCTATATATTCCTCTTGAAGCCCTACTATCTGTAGGTTTTATAAGTACAGGATATTCAATAACACCGTTATTTATATCATCAAGAGTATATTCTTGAATAATATCTAATCCATTTTTAACACATTCATTATAAAATTCGCGCTTATTGTTAAATATATTAACTTGTTCTTTATTTCCAAATGCTGGTAAATTCAAATTTTCAGTCAATCTTTGCATTGGAACTTGTGTTGGGTCTATTGATAAACCTAAAACTCCAGATACATCATTATTTTTACAATATTCTGTTAATTCTTCAATATCATAAATATTATACATTAATGCCTCATCAGCTATTAGTTTGCCTGGTGAGTTTTCTTTTTGTAAATAATCTGAAACAATTGTATAATATCCCATCCTATTTGCAGCTTCTACAGCTTTAAGATGAGTAATAGCTCCACCTAAAATTAATATTTTTTTCATATATTCTCCTTAATTATTAAAAAAATCTAAAGTTAAACTTATTATTTTATCGGCTTGTTCATCTGTTAAATTGGTGTGTAAAGGAAGTGTTAAAACTTTTTCACTAGCCTCCTTAGCTATAGGAGTATAACCTAAATCAAATTTATCTTTATAACAAGAAACTTCATTAGTCAAAGGATAAAAATACTTTCTAGCATAAATATTATTTGATTCTAAATGTTTTAAATAATTATCTCTTTTATCTTTATCTACTAATATAACAAAGTAAGCATAATTATTAGTAGCACTTTTATTATTTTCTAAGATTTTCACATCTCTTAAATTGTTTAATTTTTCTTTATATTTATCATATAGTTCTTTTCTTCTTGCAATAATATCTTTAATATACTTAGAATTACAAATTCCCATAGCAGCATGAAATTCACTCATTTTAGAGTTCCCACCAAATTCTAAAACATCCTCACCAGATAAACCAAAGTTTTTTATGATTTCTAGTTTTTTTAATATGCTTTCTTCTTTAGCGCAAACTACTCCACCTTCTACTGAGTTATATATTTTAGTAGCGTGTAAACTAAAGCATGATAAATCACCATAACTTCCAATACCATTTCCCTTATATTCAATCCCAAATGCTTGTGCAGCATCATAAATAACCTTTAGCTTATGTTTCCTAGCTATTTCTTCTATTTTTTCAACATCACAAATATTTCCATAAATATGAACCGGCATAATAGCAGAAGTTTTTTCTGTAATTAAGTCTTCAATCTTATTAGCGTCAATTGTTAATGTAGTAGGATCAACATCACAAAATATTGGTATTAAATTATTTCTAACAATAGCGTTTGTAGTTGATATAAATGTAAAAGGTGTTGTTATAACTTCTCCTTCTAGTTCTAAAGCTTGTAATGCATTTTCTAAAGCCATGTGTCCATTAACTACTAAATCTAGATTATTAACTTTTAGTTTTTCTTTTAATATTTCTTTAAATTTATTATGTTTAGGTCCCATGTTAGTGACATATTTCGCATCAAATATATCTTTTACTTCATTCATATATTCATTTATATCTGGTAAAAATGGTGAAGCTACAAATATTTTATCTTTCATTTTTTCTCCTTTAATTTTTTCTATATTCTTTAAACACACTTGATACTATTTTTTTATTTTCTTTAGTTTTATTTTTTAAATAAGTAAGTATCGATTTTATTAGCAATCCCTTTTTTCTTAATTTATATTGGTTTGTTATATTATAATACTTTTTAGTGAAGTTTTCAATACTTCTTATTGCTTCATAATTTATTAAACATCTATTACTATTTTTATTTTTATATGACCAACTATTTCCTTTAGTAACTTCATATCTGTAACTTGCCATCTTCTTAGCAAAGAAATAAAACTTACCTGTTGCAGGTATTATTCCAGATAATTTCTCATCACCTATGGCTTTAATATCTTTATAATCGGCTAATTGTTCTTTAGACATATTAGTAAATATACTCTTTTTAAAAACTAAGGAACATGTATGCGCTATACGATTATTAAAACCAAAACTATTAATTGTTTTTATTTTATCTTTTCTTTCAACTAAATTAAAATTATAAGCTTTATCACTTAAAATTTTATCATCATCATCAACTAAGTTCACACTGTGGCCAGAACCAGATAGCTCTAAATTACTTTCCAGTACATCTATTTGTTTTTGTAATTTCATCTCATCTATCCAAAAATCATCACCTTCACAAATAGCAATATATTCACCCCTAGCTTGTCTTATTAAATCTGGAAATAAATTTTTACCTTTTTGATATTGATTTTCCTTTTGTAAAATTAAGTTAAATAATTTTGGATGTTTTTTTTCATACTCTAATAATATTTTTTGTGTATTATCAGTTGAGGCATCATCATGAATTAAAATATCAAATTTAAAATTAACCTTTTGCACTAAAAAACTTTCAATTGCTTTTTTTATATACTTTTCATGGTTATAGGTCAAACACAAAATAGTAACTTTCAATTTAATCACACTATATTTATAAATATATTCTAAATCATATAAAATTCTAGTATTTATTTTTGTATAATAATCACCATAAATATGAGAAGGACCTATAATACCAGGTTTCACATTATGCCTACAACTATATAATTTAATCTCTTTTATATATCTATCTACAAACTCTTTTCTTTCAGGTCTAGGTCCAATTAAAGACATATTTCCAAGTAAAACATTAATTAACTGTGGGAGTTCATCAATTTTATATTTTCTAATAAACTTTCCAACTTTAGTTATTCTAGGATCATTCTTAGTTGCTAATAAAGCTTTTCCATTCTCACTATTAACATACATACTTCTAAATTTATAAATTTTAAAAACTTTATTATTAAGACCTACTCTATCTTGAGTATATATAAAATTTCCCCTTGAAGTAAATAAGATTAAAACTAAAGTAACAATAGAGATTGGCAAAGTTATTATAAGTAAAATTATAGAAAATACAATGTCAAATAATCTTTTAATTATCTTATTTACTAAACTTAATCTCATTTTATTTAGTTTTAAATATTTAACATCATTAATATAAATAGCAGATTTACTAAAATATAAAAAATTATTTAAATCTACTTTAACATAAATATTACTATAAGGTAAACTTAATATTTCTATCCCACAAGGTTCATCAATTATTAAATCTACTTTACCTAAGTTATCTTTTATTTCTTTTGAAAATGATATATTTTTATAAAATTTATATTTTTTATTTAAACACTCTATAAATTTCTTTTTATCATTTGAAATAATAACTACACTCTTATATTTGAATCTATTAAATAAAAATAACATTAAAATTAATAATAAAGCAAATAAATTAATTATTATTAAAAAATTAATAGATAAAAACTTAAATATATATGTAGTTAGACAACTAAATACAATATATATAAATATCTTCTTACCATAATTACATATAGTTTTAAACTCTAAAACAAGAATTAAAAAAAAGATTATTAAACTAAATATTACATAATAAGTCATAGACTAAGCTTCCTTTTTATATAATACCTCATTTGATAACCTCCTGTTATTCTCACTAGCAAGCATCCCCATTACTATAAAAAAGTAGGGAGCCACCTGTATAACACTAATATTAAATATTGCCTGAACAATATAGGATGTAAAAGCAATAAATAAAATTCTCTTATTAACATCACTAGTCTTTAAATTCTTCACTATTATTATACCATATAAAACAATATAAGTTAAGAAAGCAAATAACCCTTGTGTGATTAAAACATGTAATAACTCATTATGAGCCTCAACTATGAATACTCTTAATTCCGAAACCCTAATAGGACTACCCTCATTGATATTAACTAAATTACTAATACCAATACCATTTACTAAATGATCATCGATATAAGGAACTATCTCACTCCAAATATAAATTCTATAATTTCCAGTCTCACCATTTACAGAAGCTGAACTAGCAGTATAAAAAAGACCGATAATATCATTCACATAATCTTTTTCTATAAATAAATAACCAAAAAGAAAAATAATTAAAACAGTACTAATTACAATTAAAATCTCTTTTATTTTTTTTGTAAATAAAATTAAAAATATTACAAAACACAAACCTACAAAACCACTCATCGCATTAGATAATACAATTCCAAACAAATATACACAAATTAAAAAATAATTAAGTAAACTTGATTTTTTATACATAAATAATCCCACTGCCAAACTAAATCCAAGTAAACAAAAAGTAGAAAAGAAATTAGAGTTACCTAAAAATCCATAGTAGTAAGCTTGATATTTAAAAGGCACAAACGAGAAATCAAATAACTGACAAATAGCGAATATAATTTGACTTAATCCTAAAAATAATATTAAATAAATAACTTTATTTTTATCAACTTCTTTTATTTGCCTTGATATTAAGAAGATAAAATAATAACTAATTAAAGTTAAAAAACCCTCATTCCTTCCATCGAAACCAAATATAGCTAAATCAATATCATAAGCAAAATTAACAGAAATCAAACCAAACATTATTAACGCATAAATTAAAACATCATAAATAGTTATTTGTATATGTTTTTTTACTATTCCAAAAATATAAAACAAAAATAACAAAACCGTATAGCAAGCTATAAACAGTGTATAATCATATGTGTTTAAAATATTATATGTCATTAAAATCGAACCAAGCGTAGTAAAAAAAATAAATAAACCTATTAGAATCAAACTAATTTTAAAATACACCTTCATTTAAACTCCTCCAAAAAAAAATTAATAAATATTAATTTTTTAATTATGGTTGATATGTTACTGTAGCTCCACCGTGCCAATTATCTCCTAAACTAGTGAAATCTTCAGGACCACTCTTACCTTCTACAATTATTTCAGTTACATAAACAGGAGCAAACTCTGGATCAGCATATCGATCAACAAACATGTTACCACCAATAGTCATTACACTAGATGGAATTGTCACAGAAGTTATAAATGAATTTCCAATAAAAGCACCTTGTCTAATTTCCACTACAGTTTCTGGAATAATCAATCCCGAAGCTGAAGATTCATTGAAGAAATTATAGTGTAGAGTCGTTACTGTTACTCCACCCACCTCACAAGGAACTACAATTTCTTGATCTATAAAACCACCTTCTTCATCAACATAAGAAGCAGTTGCCATAGCACCACCTTCAAAAGTTCCTAATGGAGTTAATTCCTGATTGCCAGATTCTGGATTTTCCCAATATGGACGACCATATACTTCAGCAACATTTTGCATTGATAAATAATCTTTATACTTTTCTGTATAATTAGCACAATAATCAGGATTAGCTGGATCT
>CAYJEP010000010.1:0-11826 GCA_964369555.1 uncultured Muribaculaceae bacterium
TCTTCATATTACCTCCTACTAGTTATATAATCCATAAATTACTTATTTCCTTTTTATTAATCAAAAAAAGATATAAATTTTTAATAACTTTATATCTTTATTAATCTATTTCTTGATATCTTGATTTAATAACAAAAACCTTAACAGAACCTTCTTCAATTTGTAAAACACTTTTAGACACTTTATCATTAACTAATGCCAACTTGTTAGATAAAATTTGTTCGTTAAATAGGTTTAAGGAATTATTTTTTCTAAATTCATTTTCTACAATGTTAAATAATTCTTCTCTAATTATACCTAATAGTTTTTTATAGTATTGAGTTTGAAACTTTCTATAGTTTTCATTTTGACTCTCCACATAGCTTAAAATAATTGGTTTATCGGCTAGCAAATAGGCATGTATATATTTAGCAAGATTATCACTTATATCGTCTACAAGTAAAAAATCTAAAATTATAGGATTTATATTAACATGTCTCCTACTATCAATAGTATTAAGCATACATGTACATAAAAATTTTGTACATTGTGAGATTGCCACTACTGATGATGGAGTCAGTTCTAAACCTAAACCATCAAATCTAAGTTGTTTTAAAACTTTACCTACCAATTGGCTGTTCTCAGTCTTTTCAAAAATCCAACTTTCCAAACCGTACAAATCGATAGTTTCATCTATTAAAACAGTTCTTTTCATCACCTCATCAAACTCTTTTATACTTATTTTTTTAGGTATATCATTACTAAAATCACATCCCTTTTCTTTAGAATACGCATCTTTTAAACTAGCTTCATATCTATTAAGTTCTTCTTCACCATGTTCATTCATCTTTGTATTTTCCCCTCTCAAAGCTTTAATAGTATAACATAAAAAGAAAAAAAAGCAAATTTAATGCTTTTTATAAGTTTGCTATATATAGCGCTGTACGAACCATTTGATAAGAATAACTCATCTCATTATCATACCAAGTAACAACTTTTACCAATTGTTTTGAATCAACTTCTAAAACATCTGTTAATAATCCATCAACTAGTGAACCACAGCTTCTTCCAATAACATCTGATGATACAATCGGATCCATTGTAAATTCTAAAGTTTCATTGGTATTATTTTTAAGTACGTTATTTATTTCTTCAACTGTTACATTTCTACTTAGTTCTAAAGTTAAATCTACTACCGAACCAGTTGGGGTTGGAACTCTTAAAGCACTTCCATCTAATTTTCCTTTTAGTTCAGGAATTACTAAACCTAAAGCTTTAGCAGCTCCAGTTGATGAAGGAACAATGTTAATAGCTCCTGCACGTCCACGTCTTGCATCAATGCCTTTTTTATGTGCAATATCTAATATTGCTTGATCATTAGTATAACCATGAACAGTTGTCATATATCCTTTAACAATACCAAATTCTTTATTTAATACATCAACAACAGGCGCTAAACAATTTGTTGTACATGAAGCTGCTGATATAATTTTATCTTCACTTGTTAATGTTTTATGATTAACATTATAAACTATAGTTTTCATATTTTTACCAGGAGCTGAAATAATTACTTTTTTAGCTCCCGCTTCAATATGAGAAGAAGCTTTATCATAATCAGTAAATTTACCAGTACATTCAAATACTTCATCAATTTCTAATTCTTTCCAAGGTAAATTCTTAGGGTCTAATTCACTAAAAATTTTAATTTTTCTATCGCCAACAATTATATTGTTTTCATCTGAACCAATTTCATTAATTCTATAATTTCTATGATTGCTATCATATTTAAGTAAATGCGCTAACTGTTTAGCATCTGTTAAATCATTTATTGCTACTACTTCAAAATCAGGATTTTCTTCCATTATCCTAAATACTAATCTCCCAATTCTTCCAAATCCGTTTATTGCTACTTTTATCATTTTATTTTTCATCCTCTCTAAATACACTACCACCTATAAATTCCCTTAACACTGATTCTTTTGGAACATCATCAGAAGGTATAGGTAAGAAGTTTCTAAGTAAATTAATTAATCTTATTGCTTCTGGATACATTGGATCATCTTCATTTACTGAAAATAATAATGGTTCAGCATATGTTTTTAAAACACCTATTTCATATAATAAAGCTGAATTAAACACTACATCTGCATGGTTTTGGTATGGATAAACATAAACTAGTTCACCTTCAGTTATATTTTTCCAATTTTTTAAAGTTTCAGAAGAAGTATAATTACGATATTTATTATCTCTAATAATTCTTCTTAACTTTCTAGTGTCAGTTGTATGAATTCTATTATGATTATCAATATTAAGTTGAGTTAACGGACTAATATAAATTTTAAATTTAGTTTTTTCATCTATTGCCATAGTTAACTCATCATTTAAAGCATGTAATCCTTCAATAATAATAATATCATTTTCTTTTAATTGTAAATTATTTTTTTTATATTCTCTTTCTCCTAAAATAAAGTTATATTCAGGAAGTAGTACTTTCTCACCATCTAATAATTTAACTAAATGTTTATTAAATAAATCTGTATCAACTGCTTTAATAGATTCTAAATCTAATTCACCATTTTCTTTTTTAGGTGTATCTGCTCTATTAAAGAAATAATCATCCGTTGAAATACTGTGTGTTCTATATCCTCTAGCATGTAAGTAAATTGCTAATTTTTTAGAAGTTGTTGTTTTCCCACTACTAGAAGGTCCTGCTAATAAGATTACTTTAATATTTTTTTTCTTATTAATCATATCTGCTATATTAGCTAATTGACTATTATAATAAGCTTCTGATAACTGAATTAAGTAATTATATTTTCCTGTTGAAACTATATCATTTAAATCTGAAATATTAGATATTTCTATATTTTTACACATATCTGTATATTCTTTAAAAGTTTTTACTAATTTATCAGTTTTTTTAAACTCTGTAGTCATTATAGGATTATTTACTGTAGGATAAGTTAAAACAAAACCTCTTTTATCAACATATTTTAAATTAAATTCATCTACATATTTTGTACTAGTAGGTAATTCGGTAAAGAAGTAATCATAAAAATCATCAATACGATATAGAGTAATTAATGTATTACTTATATATTTTAATAGACTTACTTTATCAGGTTGTTTTTTTGATTTAAAGAAACTCATTGCATCTCTTCTTGAGACACTTAAACTAACAATTTGATAATCATCCTTAACCATCTCTAACATTTTTTCATAAACTTTTTTAATATCTTCTTCTTTGATATCTTTATCAGTTTCACAATAAACACCGCCATTAACAGAGTTTTCGATAGTTATTTTCATTCCTTTAAATACTTTGTGAAAAGCTACTATAAGTAAGAAATGTACACCACTAGCGTAAATTTCACTACCAGATATACTACTTCTATCATAAAAGTCCATATCACATTTTTTTTCTAAAACTTTATCTAAACTTACAATTTCATTATTAACTTTAGCAGCTAAAATAGGAAAACTAAATTCATTTTGAAAACTCTTGGCTATATCTTCAAACTTTGTTCCTAAAGCAAATTCTTTAGTTATTTCTCCGTTATAAGTTACTTTTATCTTTTTATCCATTTAAACACTCTCCTATTAACTATATTCATTTTATCAAAAAAAAACAATTTTGTCATTGTTTTTATAAATATATGTATTTAATTAATTGACATATTTTTTAATAATTTCATTTTTTCTTTTATTGTTTCTAGTTCCTTTAGTTTCTTTCCTTGTTCAACTTCTAAAACTTCTAATTTACTGTATAAATCATCTATACTTTTACTATTATTTTTAATTTCCACTTCTATATTTTTAATTATTCTTTCATAAACACTATTTTTATCATTTTCATTATTAATTATATGATTCCATCTTAAACAATCAGGAACTTCTTCTCCAAATTCAAGGTTGTATTTACACAGTAATTCATTTATTTTATTTAATGTGCTTGGTTTATAATTAATAAACTTATGTTCAGAAACTACTAATTGTGATAAAGTGTATATTTTAATTTTATGAAAGATTGAAAGTAACTTATAATCTATTTCTAAATCTTTTAAAACTGTATATCCTTCACTTCTTAATCTATTTATCGTATCATTAACAGATATTTCAGTTGAAATTTGAAATCCATCTGCAAATTTATTAACAAGTTCAATTAAGGTTTTTAATTTAATTTCACCTAATCCACGTATACCTTTTAATTTATCAATAGATATATTTTTAAAATCTTCTATTTTATTTATTCCACATTTATTTAGTGATTTTATTACACCTTTATCAAGTGGTAAGTTACTTATTTTTGTGTTGTTGTTGTAAAGTTTATTCACTATTAATTCTCCTTTTATGCTGAACTATAATTTTATCATATATATTTTTTTTGTCAAATAAAAACACTAATAGTGTCTTATTATGTCATTAAATAATTAGTATATAAATTAATACTTTTACTATAATATAAGTAGGAGATGATAATTTTGTTAATACCTACTGTTATTGAACGTAGTAATAATACTGAAAGGGCTTATGATATATATTCTAGACTATTAAAAGATAGAATTATTTTATTAACTGGTGAAATAAATGATGATGTAGCTAATATCATTGTTGGTCAATTATTATATTTAGATTCCATTAACCAAAATGATATTAGTTTATACATCAATTCACCTGGAGGTAGTGTGACTGCTGGAATGGCAATTTATGATACTATGAATTTTATTAAAAGTTCTGTTTCAACTATTTGCCTTGGAATAGCAGCATCAATGGGAGCTTTTTTATTATCTAGCGGGGAAAAAGGAAAAAGATTTTGTTTACCTAATAGCGAAGTTATGATTCATCAACCACTAGGTGGTGCGAGTGGTCAAGCAACTGAAATTAAAATAGCTGCTGAACACATTTTAAAAACAAGAGAAAAATTAAATAATATATTAGTTAAAAATACTAATAAAGATTTAAGTATCATAGAAAGAGATACTGAAAGAGATTATTTTTTAGATGCTAACGAAGCTTTAGAATATGGACTAATCGATAAAATTCTTTAAAAATACACTTATTAATAAGTGTATATAACTTAAAATAGTAGCTTATTTGTAATATTTTTTACCAATTTCCACTAATCTTCTTGTCATTTCTCCGCCAACTTTACCGTTATTCCTGGCAGTTTGTTCTGGTCCTAATGTAATTCCTAATTCTTTAGCAATTTCATATTTTAAACTTTCAACAGATTGTTTACTTGCAGGTACTATTAATTTATTCATAATCCACCTCCTATTTATAGTATGGATTATTTTTTTTTATAAATGTCTGGTAATAATAACTAAAAAGATAGCTGGCAGCTATCTATTTTAAATTATTTTGATTGGTATCCACCTAGGTGTTGTTCTCCCATTTTTACTAATCTTTTAGTGATTTCTCCACCAACAGATCCGTTAGCACGGCTAGTAGCATCTGGTCCCATAGTTACACCTAATTCTGAAGCGATTTCATATTTCATTTTATCGATTGCAGCTTTAGCTCCTGGAACTACTAAGTTTTTAGTATTGTTATTCATTTGTTTCACCTCCTGTACACTTATATAATGCGTACATTTAGTGAAATTATTTATTTTTTTTTATGGTAATTTTTGGTTATAAATATTTATTTGTTTTAACTGTTAGATCAACATATTCTACATTACTAACACATTCATTTAATAAATCTTCATAATCAAATTGTTCATATTTTAAACAGTTATCTAAAGTTGGATTTATAACTGGATTTTTAGGAACAAATATAGTACAACAATCTTCAAAAGGTAAAATACTTGTTTCATACGTATTAATTTTTCTAGCTATATCTATTATTTCTAGTTTATCTAAACAACTGACTGGTCTAATAATAGGAAAATTGGTTACACTATTAATAACACTCATACTAGATAGAGTTTGAGAAGCTACTTGACCAATTGATTCTCCATTAATAATTATTTTAGAATTATTTAAGATAGCTAGCTTTTCACAAATTCTATACATCATACGACGCATAATAGTAATATTATAGCTAATAGGTACATTTTTATAAATTGTTTCTTGTAACTTTGTAAAAGGAACAACTATTAATTTTATATTACCGGAATATTCATTTAAAATATGAGCTAGTTTTTTAACTTTGTTTTTAGCTTCTAAAGATGTATGAGGTGGGGAATCAAAATATACACATTTTAAATTAACTCCACGTTTCATAGCTAAATAACCAGCTACAGGAGAATCAATTCCACCTGATAACATTAATAATCCACTACCAGCTACACCAACTGGATAGCCACCTAAACCTTTTACTTCATTAAAATAAATATAAGTATCTTTTTCCCTTATTTCAATATTAATTGTTAATTCAGGATTATGAACATCAACTGTAACATTATTATTTTTTAAAACTAATCCTCCAATTATTCTACTATATTCCATTGAAGGCGTAGGAAAGTTTTTATTAGCTCTTTTAGTTATAACTTTAAAAGTTTTAAAGTTTATATCTTTCACTAAATTTAAAACAGTATCCTCAATATTATCATTTACTTTATAAGCTAAAACTATACCATGAATCCCAAAGATTTTTTTTAATTTTAAAATATCTTCATCACTCTTATATTCTATATACATTCTAACACGATCTTTTTTTATTTTATTATCCATTATACTTTTAATATTCTTTTCTAAAAGATTTATAAAAGTATTGCGATTACCTTTTTTAGTAGTTAACTCGCCATATTTAATCATTATTAATTTTTCCACTTAAATCACCAAGTATATTATATAGGAAAATAAAAAAAAAATCTATGAATTCATAGATTAAAATTTCCAAACTTCTTCTTCAGCATTGTCTGCTATAATAACAGGTTCTTCAACTTTTACTGGTTCACTCACTGGTGTAGTAACTTCTGGTTGTGTTTGTTCTAAAGTACTAGTAGCTTCATTGAATGTAATATCAGTATTTAAATTAAAAGCTTCTGGGGCTTTTATTGTTTCATTATTTTCAACTTCACCTAATGGCGCGAATAAAGAATCATCAAATTGTTCTTGATTTTCATTTAAAGGTTGATACATGTCTGGTTCCATTACTGGTTGATCCATTAATGGTGGTTGTTCAACATTCAAAGGTTGCTCAACGTTCAAAGGTTGCTCCATAACTTCTATAGTTTGTTCTTTTTTTGATTTTTTTTCTTTTTTTACTTTTTCTTTTTTAGGTTTTTCCACTTTTTCTTTTGGTTCTTTTTCCACCTTTTCAAATCCATGTTTATCAACTATGTATCCAATTATAATCATAACTATAACTGTAATTCCTAATATAACCCAAATATAATTTTCCATAATAAAATCTATTATTGTATCCACACTATTCCTCCTATTCTTTATAACAATATTATCACATATTTATTTTTTTATCAATCATTTTCAAAATAATTTTTTTTAAATGGTTCATCTTTTAATAAATCATAGTAATCATTTTGTCTTAAAATTTCATAAGTTAAAATAGCTACACAATTAGATAAGTTTAAAGCTCTTGTTTTATCAGTCATTGGTAACCTCATACAACTATCTAAATTATCTTTTAATATTTCTTTAGGTATTCCTGTACTTTCTTTACCAAATATTATGTATATATCTTCATCACTTTTGAAATCAAAACTAGTATGGGGTTTATTTCCATATCTAGTAGAATAGTAATATTTGCCCTTGTTAAGACTTTTAAACTCTTCAAAATTTTTATAAACAGTGTAATTACAATTTTCAACATAGTTTACCCCACTACGTTTAATGTTTTTTTCATCTAGTTTAAAACCTAACGGTTCAATTAAATGTAACTTAGAATTAGTAGCAACACACGTTCTCATAATATTTCCGGTATTTCCCGGTATTTCAGGTTCATATAATACAATATTTATCATAAGATCGTTTGTTCCTTTTCTAACATATCTATTGTAATTATAGGTAAAGTTATACCCTCACTTGTACATAAGTCTTTAAAAGTTTCTCTAAACTCATCTAATTCTTTGATAATACTTTTAGGGTATATTCTTCTACTAACTTTAATAGCGTTGTAGAAATCTCTAACATCAACTTCTGTTTTATTATCAAATAAAGCTATTGAGAAAGCCTGAGATAAAACTGAAAAAGCTACATCCGGATATCTGGCAGCTAGTCCATATACTCTTTTAAATTCATCAGTCGCACTTACTATTGCTTTTATTAGTAATTCAGCTACATATTCATTGTATTTAAGTTTAATTCCAGTTTGTTTTTCAATCTTTGGAATAGATTTTAATAATATTTTAACAGTAGTTTCTTGGTTAGGCTCTAAAATATCAATTTTTTCAAACCTTCTTAAGAAAGCTCTATCTCTTAAAATATATGTTTCATATTCGATATCAGTGGTCGCACCAATAATTTTAATATCCCCACGATCTAGTGAAGATTTTAAAATATTAGCTAAATCCATGGATCCACCTTTATCTGTCCCAATTAAAGTATGTATTTCATCTATAAATAAAATAGTTTTTTCTTTTGTTTTTAATTCTTCTATTAACTCTGTAATAATAAGTGTCTCAATACCATCTTTTTCAATCTTTCCTAACAGGGTTGTTGAATTCACACTTATAATTTTATAACCTTTTAAAATATTAGGTACTAATTCTTTTTGAATCAAATATGAAATACCTTCAACAATAGCTGTTTTACCAATACCAGGTTTACCTACTAATAAAGCAGATTTTTCTGGTGTTAGTAAAATAACCATACTGCGTTTAATTTCTTCATCTCTTTCAATTGCTGGATTTGTTACATATTGTTTAGCAGTTAAATCTACGCCATATCTTTCTAAAATACTCATTCAATATAACCTAACTGTCTTAATTTTTCTGTTAATTGAGTTTCACTTAATAAACCAACAACTCTATTATATGTACTTGTTTCTTCTCCATCTTTAATGAAGATAGTAGTTGGAGTACTACTAACTATAAATTTACTATATAAAGCATCATTTTCTTCATTTGAAATTTTTTCAGTATCAATATAAATAATTTCTACCTCGTATTCTTTTCCTACTGTATCTAATGTAGGTTTATAGTCTTTACACACACTGCAACTTGCGCTTCCAACCACCAAAACAAAAGTTTCATCATTTTCTAACTTTGCTTCCACTTCAGTATAATTAAGTACATCATAACCAACTGAACATCCACTAGATAATAATACAATAATTCCTAGTGTGAACATTAATAATATTTTTTTCATTTTAATCACCCTCTTTAGTATTATACTATAATTTTGAATTTAAAGCAAAAAAAAACACTACTGTGTTTTATATATTATTAACTGATTTTCTTTTAAAAATACACTTTGATTATTTTTGAAAAAATTTTCATAACTGATATCTAAAAATTTAATCACACTATTTATTGTGTCATCTTCTTTTGTAACATAAACTAATGTATCTTCTTTTGGGATTAAAATCTTTTGATTTGGGTAAATATAGTCATCTTTATTCAACCCGTTAATAGCAAGTAAGCTATTAAAATCTATATTATATTTATCAGCTATTTCATATAAATTATCCCCACTTTTTACAACATATATAGAAAAATTGCTTTCACTTGATGGCACTACTATTAATTGCCCTGGAGTAATACTAGAAATACCATTAATTTTCAATAATTCTTCACTTGATATATTAAAATTATTAGCAATAGATGAAACGGTATCATTTGATGAAACTTGATATATTTTGTACATTATAAACACCTCGATATAATATATGATAAACATAAAAAAAAGCTACACTAATGTAGTTTCTTTAATTTCAATAACATTTTTAGCTTGAAGTCCTTTATCTGTACGAACTAATTCAAATTCAACAAATTGTCCTTCAACTAAAGTTTTGTAACCTTGCGACAAAATCGAAGAGTAATGAACAAAGATGTCTTCATCTTCTTTGTACTCAACAAAGCCAAATCCCTTTTCGTTATTAAACCATTTTACTTTACCTCTCACAATCAGAAATCTCCCTTCTAGTATTTTAACTTACCTAAGTAAGCCGAAACAAAGTGGTTTACTGAATATCCGCATAATTCACTTTGTCAAATTTTAATGTTTGCGAATACAATCTAATTCTACTATGATTTTGAACATATTTTTAATTATCAGCCTAAATCAACTATTTTCATGTTTGAAGAAATAATTATACAAGATATTAAATGTATTAACATAATTTTAAGTGCTTTAATTTATGACTTAGACAATTTCAATGTTTCTTAAACTTAGATAATATATACTGGTACAGGTAGGGAGTATAGATATGAAAAAATGGGTTCTAGATTCTTGTATGAATACAATTAAAAAACATAAAGAATATGATGAAATTAAATTAGCAGCAATTAGATATGGTTTAGAAGGATTATACTTAACTATTACTAAAATAATAGTTATAGCAATAATTTGTTATATGTTAAACTTATTTAAAGAATTTGCTATTTTCATTTTTATTTATAGTATTATTAGAATGCCATCATTTGGATTACATGCTACCAAAAGTTGGATTTGTTTACTTAGTTCAACAATTATATTTACAGGTGTCCCTTACTTATGTAATATAATTGAACTAAATGATCTTACAATAGTTCTAGTAGGTATACTGTTACTGTTTCTTTTTTATAAAAACGCTCCCGCAGATACTGAAAAAAGACCTATCATAAATCCAAAAAGAAGATCTACATATAAAACTGTTTCAGTTATTATATGTTTAATATTTATTATACTAGCTATTATTATAACAAATACATTTTTATCTAATTGTTTAATCTTAGCTTTAGTAACACAATCATTTATGATTTCACCAGCAGTGTATAAGATTTTTAATCTTAAATATGACAATTATAAAAACTATTTACCAAAAGCTATTTAAATACTAGTTATTTAAATATAAAAAGAATAAACAGGAAGGAGTTGTATTATGGGATTTATAGCAACAGCTTTAGCTTCAGTAGGAACAGTCCTAGCAAGTATGGGTTCAAGTGCATGCATATTGTTAATAGCTGACGAACCAGATTGTCCTCAAAGTTTAATTAAATAAAGTGTAGAAATTTAATCTACACTTTTTATTTTAACTATTTGTCTAAAAATATTATCATCTATAATAGTTTCATTTTCAAACAGTGGATTATTTTTAATTATCTTTTTCATTAGTAATAATCCATGACCTCGACTTGCATCTTTAGTAGATACAAACTTTCCATTTATATGATTTAAATTATTATAAAAGTTAGCAACTTCAAATATAATGACTTCTGATTCATGCATAGAAATTGAAACTTCTTTTAAAATTGATGTTTCACTTGCCTCTACTGCATTATCCAAAAGTACACCTACTATACGACACAAATCATAGTTATCATCAGGAGACAATTTAGATAAACTCAAACTATTAATAGCTCTGTCAATATGGAAAATACATTTAATATTTTTATCATTCATTAGAATAACTTTCTTATAAACCAAACCTTGTAATCCTCCAGACGGGATTCTTTTTACTTTGGAATAAAGTAAGTTGTTTTCACTTTGATTATCTTTAATAATTGCATTAATATATTTTAAAGTTTGTTCATCATCATTTTTAATCATCTCTTTTAAAATTAAAAATTGATTTTTATTTTCATGATTTACCATTCTCTCATTAGTAAATATTTTTTCATAATTAAGCAAACTATCACTTAAATATTTATTCTGATCTTTATACTTTATATTTTGACTAGTTTGATTAACAGACACAACTGTCGTTATACTATAAATAATAAAGAATATAACATTCATT
>CAYJEP010000010.1:11836-18098 GCA_964369555.1 uncultured Muribaculaceae bacterium
ACACAACACTGTCTATATCAAAATATAATGACGCTGATAAAAAAACAAATAACATTATTACAGTAATTGTGATTAGGGCAATATGATAATTTTTAATTTTCCTTACTAAATTTAGAGTTTTTTCGTAGTATTTGTTAATTAATTTTATATTTGAAATAATCAAAATGATTATGCTTACAATTAAATTAATAATCAGAGAACCAAAAAAATCTGCCTCATAGTTAATATGAGAACTATTAAATAATAATAAAAATAATATCACTCCAATAACTTCAGAAATGCACAAAATTATTTGAACAAATAAAGATATAATAAGGGCAGAACGCTTATTTTTGACCAAAAACAGTGCATATATATAAATCATAATTGTCATTAGAAACAATCTAGTATATATATTAGAATAGTTAGCAGTAAGAACTCCAACTGCAACCCACAACAAATAAAATATATATGTTTTTGGAGCCTTGAAATTTAATTTGCTATCAGAAACCTTTAAAATACTATAAATCCCTGCCGCAATATTAATAAAACTAGAGACAATATACTGCCCTAACATATTAGACTAATTCCTTTTTAAAACTTGCAGACATTAAATCAGTGGTTTTTCCATCATCAAAATGAATAATGTTATTTCTTTTATCTATTTTTCTAATCCTATCTTCGTTAACTAAACAAGCTCTGTGTGATTGTTTTAAAGTAGTACCTACTAATTCTTTTATTTCAATTAAACTTTTATTAACTCTGAATTCATCATAAGAAGTTATTATAACTGCTTTTCTATCAACACTATCTCTAGTTACATAAAGTATATCCTCTACTGGAATTATATAAACTGATCCATCATCTTGAATTTTGATGGTTTTCTTTTTACCTATAATTGAAATAGCTTCTTTAATAGAATTTTTCATATTAAGATCAAATTCATCGAATTTACTTACCAAAGATAAAGTTAAAAGTATTTTCTTAATAATTAAATTCCCTGCGTCTTCATAAGCAGTCATGAAAATAATAATACTGTTTAAATCATTTTTTCTAATTTTTCTTGCAACATCAATGCCTGAAGCTGAGTGTGTTTCGATATCAAGAATATAAATTTTATTTGATAACGGTTGATTGATCAGTTTCATAAATTTAGGACTATAATCTGTGAACCTGTGTATTTTATATTCGTTATTAACGTTCATCATTATAGACGCAATTATGCTTTCTACCTTATCAAGGTATTTCGGTACATCATCTACTACAATAAAATTAAACATATAAACCTCCGTTTGCTTTCTGTAAACATTATAACATAATTAGCCTTTATATTCAACTGTATTGCTATATAAAATAAGGGGAATTTAAGTATTTAAATTACTATTTATAATAAAAAAAGATATTATTTAATATCTTCAATTAATCCAGCTTCTTTTAAAATTCCATAAACACATGAATAGCTTCTTTTTCCATAAAAATTACAAAATTTTAATACACTTGCATTACTTCTTCTATATAAATCTACGATGTATTTTTTTTCTTTATCGGATATTTTATTAACTGGTGTTTTATCTTTATTACCGTGGGTAAAATTAATTTTCCCATCAACTATCTCTTTTTTTAATTTTAATATATATTTTTCGTGATAACCAGTTATCGTGGCAATTTCTTTATAAGTCATAAAACTTTTTTTTCTCAACTTGTCAGCAATTAACTTAGCAGCATAAATCTTTTTATCCATACCATCACCCACCTTAATTATAACATAAAGTAATAAAATTACAAATTAATTGTGTATTAAATGCTTTATTTTCTCATATTCTGCTTGATATTGATTATTTAGTTTTATTCTTTTGTTCATATATTCACTAGCTTCTTTTAAATATTCCATCCATTTAATATAATCACCATTATTAGTAAAATAGAAATCTTCTAATATTCTTTGTGTGATTATATCTGGATATCTTCTACCTGGAGATGTCGCATGACATTGATATTTTGTATTCAATCCAATATGTCCACAGTTTATATATGAATAATTAGCAGGCGGCAATAGTTTAAAAGCATTTGTTAAAACTCGTAAATAGTGTTCCTCGTTTTCCATATTCTCACTGAGTTTTTTTCTTGTTTTTTCTATTATTAAAGTTTTTTCATTAAAACTATCTTTCATAACCCTATATAAAAACGGATACCCTTGCAAAGAAGCAAACCTTGCTAGTTCCCTGCCTACTAACAACATACATTCTTCAATAATTTTTTCTGATTGAGTTTTGTTTTTATAAGGTTTATAACTTCTATTAGTTTCTTCTAATATTTCATCTTCACTCAAACGATAAGGTAATTTAGCTAGTGTTTGGGTTTTTAAAATATTTGCCACTTCATTTAAATATAATATATTTAATTTTCTCTCATCACCTTTTTTTAATATATGATTGACCCTATCATAACTAAAATTGTTACTTACTTTAATCCATTCTTTATCTATTCTAAAATTAGTTACCTCCCCATTTTCATATATATCAAATGTATAGACTATAACAGGCTTCAAACCTTTTTTATTAAGTGATAAATTATTATAGACTAATTCTTTTGGAAATATCGGTTTCATTCCTGTGGATAACCATATTGTTTCAGCTTTTTTATAAGCTTCTATATCTAATTTAGAGTTCTTTTCAATTACTAGTGCTGCATTTATTATATATACCTTAAGCTCATAATAATTATCAATTTTAACTACACTTAAAGCATCATCCATATCTAAAGTTGAGGCATCATCAATTGTTATTATATCATGTTTAAAATTAAATGAGTCTGATGTGATATCGTAATGTTTATTTAAAGTTTCTATATTAGATTGTGTCATTTTTGATTTAGTAATTTTTAAAAACAAAGTTTCAATATAATTTATTAGTTGACTATCAAACCCATTTAATTTATCTTTACATGCTTTCAAATCATTTTCTAAAACCCTAATCATTAAACAATTAGAAAACTCTGTCAGTACATATAACCAATAACTATAATCTTTATTTTTACTTAAACACTCATAAAATTTATCAAATACTTCTAAAAAAATATGTTTATCATTAAATACATTCACATATTGAGGATTAGTTTTAATAGTGTTAGATAAATAATTTTTGTTTTGAATATCAAATATAACTAAATGCATATAATCATAATTGTTTTTAGATGAACAACAAGCAATTTTATTTATAATATCATTTTCAAATATGGTATAAAATTTCGTAATATCTTTTTTATTTGGATGTTTATCAATCAATTTTTTAATTTCATATAATTTATTTATAATCCCGTTAGTTTTTTTAATCCCTTCGACATTACAAATAGTTATATTAATATTTTCTAAAAAAGAAAAAGATAATTTATAATTATTTTTCAAATAATATATGTATATATTAATCAAAAATTTTGCTGCATCTTTATCATCAATTATATCTACTAATTCTATTTTTGTTAAGGCTTTAGCCTTAATTAAACTTATATATTCATTCATAATTTCTCCTCATAAAAAAAGTCGCTAAAACTAATTAGTAACTTCTATAATTTCAAAGACTCCATTAGATGTCTCAATATATTTGATATTTACTTGTTCATTTACTTTTAAAAATGGTAAAACATTTTCAGCAATATTTATACTCGCACGGTACACCTTATTATCGGATTTTAAATAATAATTAGTAGTCCCATCTACTACTGCTGATGTAATGTCATCAACTGTTATAGTAGTTTCTATAAAATCACTAACTATAATATCTTTACCTAAATAATTTTTAGCTGCTTCTTCTATTCCTAATGAGCTATCTGTAACAACAACTTTTTGATAATCTGCATAGTCAACAAAAGCATACATTTTTACTAACCCTGCATCATCTTTTAAACTCATTAAATAAGTTGGTTTTCCGTTTAAATTAACAAGTAGAGGAAATGTTGCTCTATATCCTAAATTTTGAACTTGACCTTCTGCAGAAGCCATTGCTGAAAATTCTTCAGCTCCTGCTACATTATAAAACTTAGTTTCTTTAGTTCTCAAATTAACCATAACAAATCCAATATTTGATTCATCACTTGCTACTGAAGTAATTCCAGTATATAAATAAGTATCTCCATTAAATGATAAATAATTATATCCATCTGTAGCCATTACTACTTCTTTTTGACTAAAAATTGAATTTAAGAATCCATTTTTATATAATCCCCAATCAGTTAATTGAGATAAAATTAATTCAGATGGATACACATGATCAACCCATTCTGGAACATCTTCTAAATTATATTTAGTACTGCTACCATCAATTGGATTAAATACAATCACACCATCAACTTCTTCTCTTAATCCAATTAAAGAATATTTAATAGTTGGAATAATCCAATAAGGATTACCTGAATCATCAAGTTCAAAAGTCATCTCACCAAAATTTTCAGTTAAATAATCAAATCTTAATTTACGATATAAATCTTCATTAAAATAAGCTGAAGGCATATATTTCATTCCTTCATCTAATCTAGTTAAAGTAGATTCACCAGTTATAGAATCAACAGTAATATAACCAGGAACTCCTTCACCACTATTAGTAAAATATTTAATTAAATCAGCATACTCTAAAGGTGTTACTCTGGTGATTGTGTTATTATAAGTAATTTGTGTGTATAAATCAGAAACATAAAACTGACTAACTAAATCAGTTAATTGTCCCATAACTCTATCACCTAATTTAGTTGAAGAATCTTTATCAAGTAAAGCTATAGAATTAAAATCCACTTCATTTATATCAGTTTGAAATTCACCATTATTAACACTAATTCTTTCATAGTAAGCTTTAGAATTAAACATCGGACTACCAATTATATTAATAACTAATAATATTGGTAAAATTAAAATTGAACCTAACATGATAAAAGCTGACCAATGATCATTTTTTTTATTTTTAATTAAAATTTCATTACCTTTAATTTCTAAATTAGAAATCAAAATAACAAGAGTTGAGGAGAAGATTATAAAAGTTAAATATAACCAAAATCCCCACGAACTAATATTTAAAGGTGGTAAGAAAATATAAAAACTAGTAAAAATAAATAATAAAATTATTATAGATACAATTATATTTTTTTTCATATACTACTCCGTTCTTAAAGCGATAACAGGATCTTTTTTACTCGCCATCTTAGCTGGAATGAATCCTCCTAAAACAGTTAAAATTAAACTAATCATAATTAACATTAAAGCATGTAATGGGTTTAATACAGCTACATTTTCTAAATCAGTTAAAGCAAATATAATAGCGTTTGCTGGTATTGTTAATAATAAGGCAATTGTAATTCCTAAAGTACCAGAGAATAAACCTATTATAAATGTTTCAGAATTAAATACTCTAGTAATATCTTTTTTTCTAGCTCCTAAACTTCTTAAAACACCAATTTCTTTAGTTCTTTCTAATACAGAAATATAAGTAATAATACCAATCATAATACTAGAAACCACTAAACTTATAGCTGAAAATGCTACTAAAACAATAGTAATAGCATCCATGATACTACCAGATAAACTAGTAATCATTTCTGCCATATCAGTATATATAATTTGATTTTCTTCTTCTTTACCTTCGTTATATTTATCTAACTCTTCTAATATGTAGTCTTTACTTTCAAAATCAACAGGAAATACTTGAATCATCGCCGGATAAGTAGTGTAACCTAAATAAGCTAATATTTGTTCTTTTGCTTCTACTCCAGATTCATCTTCTTTAAATTTTTCTCCTGTAAATATATTATAATCTGTTTCAAGTTGAGCTTTTACTATTTCTGAATCTGAATTAATTTCTACTACTTTTTGAACTAATTCATCAGTGTATAATACTCCCATTGATTGTTCATATAACATATTACCTTCTTTACCTCTTACAACACCTGTTACAGTTAAAGTAATAGTTTCTTCACTGTCATAAACATCTGTTAAATCAGCTTTAGGTAAAAAGGCTACTCCTAAATCTTGGTAATAAGAATCATTTAAAATAATTTTTATTTCTTTACCAATTAATTCATCTATATTCACTTTTGAATCAGTTGATAAACCAAACATCTCTAAAACTGTATCAGATAAATAATTATAAGAATCTACTGCAACAACCACTTCATTTAAATTAGTTGGTAAAGTACCAGATAATAAATCAAAGTTAGCCTCAACAACACCTTCAGTATTTTCACCTAAAGTTGAAGGTAGCGCACTAAAATAAGATTTATCCTCAACTAAAGTAATCTTATC
>CAYJEP010000011.1:0-7385 GCA_964369555.1 uncultured Muribaculaceae bacterium
AAATAATAATTGAAAAAATAAAGAAAATAAATTTATTGTAAAAAAATTCAATTTTTAATATCTTTTTTTTCTTTTTTTTGATAAGATATTAATAGAATGTTTTAGAGGTTATAAATTACAAGTGATATGATAATGTGTCATTAGTTTTAATCTTGAAGGGAGTTTTTATGAAGAAAAATTCTAATGGTTTTACTTTAGTAGAATTAATTACTATTCTTGCTATAGTGGGAGTTATAGCAACTATTGTTGCTGTATCAGTAATAGGTTTAATTAATGATAATATTGAAAAATCATATCAGTTACAACTTGATTATATAGAAGCTGCCGCTAAAAATTATATGGCTAAGGAGTATCTATTCAATATGCCAGAAGGTTCTGAATATGTTGATATTACTTTATTAACTTTAGTTGAAGGTGGTTATATAACTGGAGAGATAATCAATCCTAAGACAGATTTAGAATTTCATATGAGTTTGGTTATAAGAGTTTCTTATAATGATGGTTATGTGTATGAAGTAATGGATTAAGGGGTGTTTAATGAATATATTAGATATTGGAATTATAATACTCATTCTTTTTGGAGGTATTATAGGATTTAAAAGAGGTTTTACAACTTCAGTTGTGCATGCTGTTGGGATGATTGTTGTCTTGATTGCAGCTTATTTAACTAAAGATATTTTATCACAACTAATGTATGATAATCTTCCATTTTTAAAATTCGGATTATTTAAAAATATAGAAGTTTTAAATATTTTATTTTATGAATTCATTGCTTTTTTACTTTTGTTTACTGGGTTTTCATTAGTTTTAAAACTTGTGTTAGCAGTTACATCAGTATTTGAAAAAATATTAAATGCTACTATAATTTTAGGAATACCATCTAAACTACTTGGAGCAGTAGTTGGATTAATCCACTATTATGTAGTTGTATTTATTATTTTAGTATTAACTTTAGGTTTTATTGAGCTGGAATCAGATGTTGCTTATAATATAACTAAGACACCAATATTAGCTGATATTTTTAATGAAAGTGTAATAGTTGTTAATGATTTTAAAAAACTTAAAGATAATTATAGTAATGAAAGTATTAGTGAAAAAGATTTTAATTGTCAAGCTATAAACTTATTCTTAGAATATGGGATTCTAACAGAAGATTCTTTGAAAAAATTAAATGATAATGGAAAAGTTGAATATACGGCAAATAGTTGTATGTCAAACTAAAGGAGAAAATATGAAAATTTTAAACGAAAAAGATTTTAACGATTTTATAAACGGTTATGTATTAGTAGACTTTTATGCTGAATGGTGTGGACCTTGTAAGATGATAGCGCCTGTTTTAGAACAAATAACTTCTATTGAAGTTGGAAAAGTTAATGTTGATGATTTTCAACCTTTAGCGCAAAAATATGGTGTTATGAGTGTTCCAACTTTAATATTATTTAAAAATAATGAAGTTATTTCTACTTTAAATGGACTTAATTCTTTAGAAGATATAGAAAAATGGATTCAAGATAATAAATAATGCAAAGATATTTTAGTAGTAAAAAAAATGGTGATAGATTTTCAATTAATGAAGAAGATTTATACCATATTAATAAAGTTATGAGAATGAAAGATGGAGACTTAATTGAAATTGTTTATGAAAGTGAAGCTTATGTCGCCTCACTTTCAGGAAAAGAAGCAACTATGATAGAAAAAATAAATAGTGATGTTAAAAAAACTAATATCACTATTTGTATTCCTCTATTAAGTGATAGTAAAATGAGTTTTGTTTTACAAAAGGTTACTGAAATGGGTGTTGATAGAATTATTCCTATTAATACAGCACGTAGTGTAGTAAAACTAACAGATGTTACAAAAAAATACAATAGATGGAATAAAATTTGTAAAGAAGCTAGCGAACAATCAAAGAGAGTAAGTGTTCCTGTTATTGAACCTATTACTAATATTAAACAATTAAATATACCAGGTTTAAAATTTATTTGTAGTACGGTTAATAAAGAAAATAAGTTAAAAAATTATTTAAAAGATGTAGATGATGTAACTTTTTTAATTGGACCAGAGGGTGGTTTAACTAAAGAAGAAGAACAAACATTAATTGATTTACATTTTATTCCAATAACGCTAGGTAAAACAGTTTTACGAGTTGAAACTGTACCGATAGTATTATTAGGAATTCTAAATTATGAGATGATGGAGTGAGTTATGATAGAATATATATTAATTATTGTTTGTTTGCTAATTATATTATGCATTGTTTTTTTAGTAAATGATAGAACCAAAGTAAAACCTATAAATATAGAAAAAATAGAAGAAAAATCAGCTTTAGAAGAAGTTATTGATGCACTTGAGAATACAACGGCTCCTGAAAGAAGTTTAACTACATATGAACAAGAACAAGAAGAAAATGCTATTATTAGTTATCAAGAGTTAGTTCGTGCTGTAGAAATTAAAAAAGCTAAGTTAAAAGAAGATAATGAACCACCTTTAGTAACTAAAGTTGAAAGTGTATCTGAATTTGAAATGGTAGATAAAATAGTAGAACAAAAACCTGATGAAATTTTATCAAAAGTAGCTATTGAAACTAGTGATAGTGAAATGATGGATAAAATTGAGTTAGAAATAGATGATAGTAAGAAATTTCAAAGTAGTGAGTTTATTTCTCCTATTTTTGGTAAGGATAATATAAATGATGACTTTTTAAAAGAATTAAAGGATTTTAGAAGTAATTTATGAGATATTATATTCATACTTTAGGTTGTAAAGTTAACTCTTACGAATCTAAAGTCATGAGCGATATACTGGATAACGCAGGTTATATAAAAGGCGATGTTAATTTATTTGACATCGTTATTATTAACACTTGTTTTGTTACAAATGTTGCTGAAAAAAAATCCTTGCAAATGATTAGAAAATTTAACAAGGAAAATAAATTAGTTATCGTTACTGGTTGTCTCTCGCAAGCAAAACCAGAATTAATTAAAGAAATAAAAGAAGTTGCTATCATTTTAGGAAATCAAGATAAAACTAAAATTCTTGATTATATAAAAGAATATAAAGATGAACAGATAACAAAAATATATGATTTAGATAATGTACCATTTGAGAAAATGAATTTAAATAATTTTGATAAAACTAGGGCTTTTGTTAAAATTCAAGATGGATGTGAGAATTTTTGCTCTTACTGTATTATTCCTTTTACAAGAGGTAAGTTACGTAGTAAATTAAAAGAAGATGTTTTAGAAGAAATAAAAACATTAGTGAGTGCAAATCATAAGGAAATCGTATTAACTGGTATTCATACTGGTAATTACGGTTATGACAGCTATAAATTTAGTGATTTATTAAAAGACATAGTTGAAATTAAAGGGATTGTTAATTTAAGAATTTCCTCTATTGAAATTACTGAATTAAATGATGAAGTTTTAAAAGTAATTAAGGAAAATGATGTTTTAGTAGATCATCTTCATATCCCGCTACAATCTGGAAGTAATGAGATTTTAAAGTTAATGAATAGAAAATATGATAAAGAATATTTTTTCGATAAAATTGATAAAATACGTTCAATCAGACCTAATATATCTATTACTACTGATGTAATAGTAGGTTTTCCTAATGAGACAGATTCATTATTTTTAGAAACTATTGATACGATAAAAAAAGTCGGATTTACAAAGCTTCATGTTTTTCCTTTTTCAATTAGGGAGGGTACTAAAGCTAGTTTGATGGATAATCAAGTAAGTGATAGTGTTAAAAAACAAAGAGTGAAAACTTTACTAAATTTATCTACTGATTTAGAACTTAATTATATGAATAAATTTATTGATAAAGAGGTAATGTTTATTCCTGAAACTTATAAAGATGGCTATCTAATAGGACATACTAAAAACTATTTATTAGTTAAAGTTCTGGGGGAAAAAGAATTATTACATAAAAATATCAAAATAGTAATAAGTGAAATTAATTATCCTTATTGTATTGGTCAAATAAAAAATAGTTAGATGTTTAAATCTAACTTTTTAATTTATCTAAAATTTCTTTTAATTTTTTTTCATTGGTATTATCTTTTGGAATATAATATGTTTTATTAATTATATTATCTGGTAGATATTGTTGTTTTACATAACTATTTTTAAAATTATGTGGGTAAACATAAGTAGGGGAGTTAGTTTTTAAATGTTTTGGTAAATTTCCAGTATTCCCATTTTTAATATCTGTTAATGCTCTATCTAAAGCCATATAAGCAGAATTTGATTTAGGTGATAAAGCCATCTCAATTATAGTTTGAGCTAAAGGTATTCTAGCTTCTGGTAGTCCTAATCTCTCACAAGCATTAATACAAGCGTCCACCTTAATTCCCATAGTAGGATTAGCTAAGCCTATATCTTCATATGCGATAACTGACATTCTTCTATATATACTATCTAAATCACCAGATTCAATTAGTCTAGCCAAGTAATGTAGTGATGCATCAACATCACTACCTCTAATGGATTTTTGGAAACCAGATAAGACATCATAATGTCCATCTTCATTGCTATCTGAGAAAAAAATAGGTTTAGAACTAATTATTTTTAGGTTATCTATATTAACGATTTTATTGGAAGCATAATAACATATTTCTAACAAATTATAAGCAGCTCTTAAATCTCCACCTGAATAATTCATAATATATTTGATGGATTCTTCATCAATTGTAATATCATCTAGTAATAAGGAAGCTTTTTTAATACCCGTTATTATATCGTTATCATTTAATTCATTTAGTTCAAATATTTGGCATCTACTTCTAATAGCTGGATTTATTTTGTGGTATGGATTAGAAGTAGTTAAACCTATCAAAATAATATTTCCATTTTCTAAATGAGGCAATAATATATCTTGTTTATCTTTATTTAACCTATGAATTTCATCAACAATTAAAACCATTTGTTCATCTTTAGAAAGCTCTATAACTGAATCAAAATCTGATTTTTTATCAATTACAGCATTTAAAAATCTATAGTTTAAATTTAACTCATTAACTATAACAGTTGCTATAGTTGTTTTTCCAATACCAGGTTTCCCATATAAAATCATTGAGAAAAGTTTATTTTTGTTAATTAAATTATATATCACTTTATTTTCTCCGATTAAATGTTGTTGTCCTACAATATCATTTAATTTTTTTGGTCTTAGTTTAATTGCTAAAGGTTCCATTTTAATCACCATATTAATTTTATCAAAAATATAGCTAAAAATAAAGAAATATAGTATAATATGAAGTAGAAATGACTAAGGAGTAAATTATGGTGTATATATTTGATATTGACGGGACTATTACTAATGAAGGAAAATTTTTACAAAATGTAGCTCCTAGATTTTTAGAAAAAAAGTTTAAAAGAAAATTTAAAATAGTAAATGAAGATGCAACAAATATAAATGAAATTTTTGATTTGAGTTCTTTTTTTATGTCTCTAGGTTACAGTGAAAAAAAATGTGCAAGAGAAATTGAATTAATCACAAAGGAAATAACAAAAAAAACATATTTTAAATATATGTTATCAAAAATTAGAGATGATTATATGAAGTTCAATGCTGAATTACTTGCTAATGGTGATAAAGTTTATTTTGTGACATTAAGAGGAGTTATCGGGAAAGATACTGAAGGTAAATTACAAACATTTTTAAGAAAAAAAATAGTACCTTTGTTAAATAGTATGCAATTTAAATTGAATGGAATCAAATCTAATCAAGTGTTTTTTGCTAAAACAGAAGAAGAAAAATTGAAAATAATTGAAATGTTGGATGGCGATGTATATTTTGATGACAAAGAAGAATTATTGGATAGAGCAACTAATAGTAAAAATGATTTACAAAAAATATTAGTTACAAATAAAGAAATTTCTGGGAATGAAAAATATCCAACCATCAATGATTATAAGAATGTGAAAGAAAAAATTATTTTAAAGAAGAAAAATAATCACTTTAAAGTAAAAAAATTAACAATTTATCAATCAGAAACATGGAAAAAAATCTGTAATGATACAATGAGACTTTTTGGTGGTCCTTACTTTTTCATAAAAAACAAGCCTATAGTTAGACAATCTTCCATTTCATCGCAAGAAAAAGGAAAGGTTGTATTAAGCAATCATAGACATAAACTTGATCCAGTATTGATATCTTTGACTTCAAAAAACACTATTTTTTGGGGAGCTTTATTGCGAATGTTTCAAGGAAAAGAAAATTTATTTAGCTCTACTAAGTCAAAGTTAAAATGTAATGTATCTGCAGGATTTATTATTGCAGCTGGAGCTACACCTATAGCTCGTGAGACTGATGAGGATTATAAAAGGGTTAATTTAAATAGTACTAAAAAGTTTTTAGAATATAACAAATATGGAATTGATATAGGAGTTTTTCCTGAAGGAACACTAAATAGAAATCCAAAAGAAAAGAATATTCTTTCTTTAAAATCTGATATGTTTTTTAAACTTTCTAAAAGAAATGGAATTTTACAGCCCGTTGCAATAACATGGATAGGTAAAGAGTACAATATTTCAAATAAGGTTATTATTTCTTATATGCCACCTATTAATACAACTAAAAGAAGTGTTGAAGAAATATCTCGAATTTGGAAAGAAAATGTGAATAAAGAATTAGAAGAAAGTAATAAACTTTTGGAAAAAATTAAAAAGATAAATGAAAGTACTGCTTTTGATAAACAAGAGAAAATCAAAGTACTAATTAAGCGTTTTGAAAACAATCAAACAGTATTTTTTTAGGAGGTAATTTATGCATTTAAGTAGTTTATTGTTAATTGGATCATTATTTTATACAATTTTAATATTAATTTTATTTTTTACTAAAGAAACTGTAAAAACATTGGAAACAAGAATTTACAAATACTTAATTATTTCATCATTGTTAGCTATCATATTAGATCTTGTTGGTATTTATTCAAGCCTTTATATACCAGATGATCATATCATGCGTGGAATTACTTTAAAGTTGTATTATGGATGTTTGATCACTATTATTTCATTATTGTCTGTATATGTTTTCTTACCAGATATTTCAGTTAACTATAATAAGTTTAATAAATCAATATGGTATATTATTTTTTCTTATATTGCTGTTATGGTAGTAAATATACTATTGCCGTATGAATTTTTTAGAGAAGGAAAAAACATATATGCTCATGGAATGAATACTACATTTTTATATATTTTTTGGGCTATTAATTTTATATGTTGGTCACTTTATTTATTGTTTAAAAGTGCAGGTCAAAATAACAAGAGATTTATTCCGATTATTACGTTAGTTATTATGATGGTCCCTGTGATATTGTTGCAATTATTTAATCCAGAATTTTTATTGATCACATCTTTAATTAGCTTTATAGT
>CAYJEP010000011.1:7395-10886 GCA_964369555.1 uncultured Muribaculaceae bacterium
AGAACACCTTTAAATGCTATAGTAGGGTTTAGTAACATGATTTCAGAGGAAGATAATATAAAGGATTGCAAAACAGATGCTAAATATGTTGTTGAAGCTTCAAATACTCTTTTAGAGATTGTTAATGGAATATTAGATATTTCTAAAATAGAAGCAAATAAGATGGAAATAATTGATAAACATTATGATTTAGAATCTGAGATGCTTAGTTTAACTAAACTAGTAAGTCAAAGAATTGGCGAGAAACCTCTAAAACTTAATATAGAAATAGCTTCTGATATTCCAGGTGTTTTAGAGGGCGATATAGGTAAAATAAAGCAAATAATCACTAATGTTTTAACAAATTCAGTTAAATATACTGAATATGGGCAAATTGATTTTAATATAAGATGTATTAATAAAAATAATATTTGTTCACTTGTAATGTCTGTTAAAGATACAGGTAGAGGTATTAAAACAGAACAGATAGATAAATTATTTAATAAATTTGATAGATTAGAACATGATAAAAACACAACTATTGAGGGAACAGGATTAGGTTTAGCTATTACTAAAGCTTTAGTTGAATTACTAGGTGGAAAAATAATAGTGCAAAGTGAATATGGTGAGGGAACTATTTTTACAATTTATTTGAATCAAAAAATAATTAGTCAAAACAAAATAGTAACAGAATCATTAGAAATAGATGAAATAGTTAAATTTAAGGGTAAAGAAGTATTAATAGTGGATGATAATTTACTTAATATTAAAATAGCTGAAAAAGTTTTACAACAGTTAGAGATAAAAACCACTTCAGTAACTAGTGGAAATGAATGTCTTAAATTGATTAAAAAAGGTTTTAAGCCTGATTTGATTCTAATGGATGATATGATGCCTGAAATGACTGGAACTGAAACATTTAAAATTTTAAAAGAAGATTTACATTTCAATATTAAAACTGTTGTTCTAACAGCTAATGCAATAGATGGTATGGAAGAAAAATATTTAACAGATGGTTTTGATGGATATTTAGCTAAACCATTTGAAAAGAAAGCTTTAAATGATTTATTATCAATGATGTTTGAAGAAGATAACGTTTCTAGTGATATTAAAATATTGTTAATTGATGATAACTCAATTAATTTAAAAATATTATCTAATTTCCTTAAAAACTATGGATTTAAAATTGATAAAGTCACTTCAGGTAAAGAAGGGTTGAAATTAGTAGAAGAAACTAAATACGACCTAATATTTATAGATTATATGATGCCTGAAATGAATGGTATTGAAGTTTTAGAAAATTTAAAGAAAATATCTAATTTTAATACTAAGGCAATTATGGTTACAGCAGACGCTACTGACGGCTCAAAAGAAAGGTTTTTAGACGCAGGATTTGATGAATATATTGCAAAACCAATTGATAAAAATCTAATTAAAGATGTAGTTAATAAATATCTAACTAAATAGGAAACTATTTAGTTTTTATGTGATAGATTATTTTTAATATTTGTGATAAAATTAAAATAAAGAAGGTGGCGGTATAATGAATAAGTTAGCAAAAACTGCGTTTAAGTATTCTAAAGGTGAACTTACTAAAGAAGAAATAGATAAATATTTTGAACTTTATTTTAAATTAAGAGAAAAAGAAGATAATAAATTTTATAATAAAATGAGTCATGAAAAAAGAGTTAAGATACATAAAAAATTAGTAAATATTTATAGATTTAAAAATAAATTTTTAGATAATTCTATTTATGAAATAATAAAACCAAGAGAAAAACAAAATAAAGATGCTTTAAGATATACTATGATTTTAGAGGATGATTCAATTATATCTTTGAAAATAAAAGATGGTGAAGAAAGTTATATAGCTTCAGTTTTAAAAATAAATGGTATTAATTATGTTAATTTAAAACAAAAGACTATTGATAATGAATTATTTAGTATAGAAAGTATCAAATATCAAGATAAAGAAAAAAAAGTAAATACAAAGATATCTTTAACTAAAAAAGATGATATGATTGATTTTACTCAAGATAAAGATAATATTAAGATTAAAAAAATTCGTAAACGTTCATTAATTTTCGCTCCTACTCATATTTGTAAATCCGATGTTGAAATACTAGGTGAAGTATTAAATGAACACTTTTATGTGTTTGTTGGTGATTTTGAACATTTACAAGGTACTCCATCTGGATTTGTTTTAGGGTTAATGGGTGTTGAGTATGTTGCTGAGAATGTTAAATCTGATCGTATTGCAGCTGCTAATAGAATGGTTATTAGAATGGGTGATGGTGGGAATTTATACTTATGCCCAGAAGGTACTTGGAATTTAGATCCTGCACTTTTGGCTTTACATATTTATTGGGGCTTCGTAAAAATAGCTAAAATGACCAATGCTTTAGTTGAACCGATTGCTATTGAAAGATATACTGAAATAATTAAAGGTAAAGAAAAATTTAAATATTATATTTCTTTTGATGAATATATTGATCCTATGTTATATGGAGATAAAAATGAGGATTTAATTAAAGTCACTACAGATTATAGAACTAGTGTAGCTACTTTAAAATATGATATATTTAACTATAGAGGTGTATTTAAAAGAAGTGAATTAGATATTAAAGAATGGGATAACGAAGTTTTAAAACGAGTTTCTGAGTGGTATAACTATAGTAAAGAGTACAATGATTCTTTTATGTTTAAACCTAAAGGAATCGTTAGGGAAGAAGATGTAATGAAAGATACAATTGAGGCTATTTTAGACTTACCACATAATCAAAAAGATTATACGGAACCACAAAAGATTAAAGATTAGAATTAAAAAGAGGTAATTTATATGGGGAATGGATATTTAGCTTGTAGTGCACTTTTGATGAATATATTATTAGTTTCTGTGTTTTTTTCAAAGAAAAGAATTTTAAATATAGAAACTAAAATTTTTAAATATATGGTTATAGTTACGTTATTTAATTCGATTATAACGACAGCCATATTCTTTGGAATAGTTGCAAATATTGATCTTAGAATAGTAGAATTTTTAAATAGAATAGATATAATAAATATAATAACTTGGTGTCATTTCATATTATTTTATATTATTTCTATATCACATAAAAAAGTAAATAAATTTATTAAAATTTCTTTGAACAGTTTATATGTTATTTCATTTATTTTAGCGTTATCTTTAGATATTAATTTAATAAATGAAAATGGTGTTTTTAATTCAACTGGTTTATTACCTAGTATGGGACTAATAGTATCCACTATATATATAATTTTGATGATTATATCAATATTAACTAAAAATAGTAAAAAAACGTCTTTTAAAGATAAAAGATATTATCCTATTTATGTTTTCGTTTTTATTATGATTTTAGTAGCAGTAGGACGCGTTTTAATGCCCGAATTTAACGCTATTTCACTTGTTTTAACCTTTGTTACTTTTATTATGTTTTTTACAATTGAAAATCCTGATTTAAAACTAATTAATGAACTTAATTTAGCTAAGG